>NZ_NHSG01000190.1:0-37988 GCF_020024005.1 Streptomyces purpurogeneiscleroticus | reverse complement strand
GCCGTGAGGCCGCGGCAGGCGCGGCAGGCGCCGCCGGGGAGCGGCCGGCCCGCCGGACGCGGAGCGTGAGCGCCGGGTCCGCGAGCCAGCAGGCCGCCGCGGCCACCGAGAAGCCCGAGTCCAAGGGCGTCGAACCGCCGAAGGACACGGAGGCCCCGAAGGCCGCCGAGGCCGCCATGGAGGCGGCTACGGACCCGGCCCGTACGACGGGGCCGACGGGACCGGACACCGCGGCGTCCGCCCCGCGGACCGCTCCGCGCTCTTCGGACGCACCGTGGCACCATGCGCGTCCCGCGTTCGACGGCGAGCCGTCATCGGAGGGCTCCGGGGACAAACCGTCCCCCGAGAGCGAGACCCCGAAGGCGGAGCCCGCCCCGAAGGCCGAGCCCGCTCCGAAGGCGCAGCCCGCCCCCGAGCCCGAGGACGGCGCCCGTAAGGACGCACCGGCCGACGGCCCGGGACGGAGCGACGACACCGACCACACCGACGACGAGACAGGAGGCGGCACCGCATGAGTGACACGCTCGCGATCGTCCTCCGCGTCCTCGCCGTCTTCGTGATCTTCCTGGTCTTCCCGCTGGTCATCGGCCAGACCGAGCACAAGGTCATGGCGCACATGCAGGGCCGCCTCGGCCCGATGTACGCCGGTGGCTTCCACGGCTGGGCGCAGCTGGTCGCCGACGGCGTGAAGTTCGCGCAGAAGGAAGACATCGTCCCGGCGGGCGCCGACCGGCGGATCTTCCAGCTCGCGCCGGCCGTCGCCCTGCTGCCGTACCTGCTCGTCCTGATCGCCATCCCGGTCGGCCCGGGCAACGCGGTCGGACAGGCGCTCGACGCGGGCGTCTTCTTCGTCCTCGCCGTGATGGGCGTCGGCGTCCTCGGCTCCCTGATGGCGGGCTGGGCCTCGGCGAACAAGTTCTCCCTGCTCGGCGGTCTCCGTACGGCCGCGCAGCTGCTGGCGTACGAGCTGCCGATGCTGCTCGCCGCCGCGTCCGTCGCGATGGCCGCCGGCACGCTCTCGCTGCCCGGCATCCTCGACGCCTTCCAGTGGTGGTGGGTGCCGTGGCAGATCGTCGGCGGGCTGGTGTTCTTCACGGCCGGGCTCGCGGAGCTCCAGCGGCCGCCGTTCGACATGCCGGTGGCCGACTCGGAGATCATCTTCGGCGCGTACACCGAGTACACCGGGCTGCGCTTCGCGCTCTTCCTGCTGGCCGAGTACGCCGGCATCGTCGTCCTCTGCGCGCTGACCGCCGTCCTCTTCCTGGGCGGCTGGCACGGTCCCTTCGGGGCCGACGGGCTGGGCTGGCTCTGGATGCTCCTGAAGACCGCCGTACTGGCCTTCGGCGTCATCTGGCTGCGGGTCAGCTACCCGCGGCTCCGCGAGGACCAGCTGCAGAAGCTCGCCTGGACCTGCCTCATCCCGCTCGCTCTCGCCCAGATCGCCCTCACCGGCGTCATCAAGGTGGTGATCTCGTAATGGGCATCCCCGGTTCCGGCCTCGCCAAGGGCCTGGCCGTCACGCTCCGGACCATGACGAAGCGCACGGTCACCGAGCAGTACCCGGACGTCCAGCCCGAGCTGCCGTCCCGTACCCGTGGCGTCATCGGGCTGTTCGAGGAGAACTGCACGGTCTGCATGCTGTGCGCCCGTGAGTGCCCGGACTGGTGCATCTACATCGACTCCCACAAGGAGACGGTGCCGCCGGCCGCACCCGGAGGCCGCGAGCGCAGCCGTAACGTGCTCGACCGCTTCGCCATCGACTTCTCGCTGTGCATGTACTGCGGCATCTGCATCGAGGTGTGTCCGTTCGATGCCCTCTTCTGGTCGCCGGAGTTCGAGTACGCCGAGACGGACATCCATGAACTGACCCACGAGCGCGACAAGCTGCGCGAGTGGATGTGGACGGTGCCGGAGCCGCCCCCGCTCGACCCGGGCGCGGAGCAGCCCAAGGAGATCGCTGCCGCGCAGAAGGCCGCCGACAAGCTGGCGGCCCAGCAGGCCAAGGAGGCCGAAGAGGCCGCGGCGGCCCGGCAGGCCGAAACCGGGCAGGCCGGGGAAGCCCCGCAGGCCAAGGACGCAGGGGAGGAAGCGTGACGCTCGCCGCCGCAAGCCACGGCTTCCTGACGCCCAGCGGCGTGGAGATCGCGTTCCTCCTCGTCGGCCTGGTCACCCTCGGCGCGGCCGTGGTCACCGTCACCACCAAGCAGCTGGTGCACGCCGCGCTGTGGCTGGTGGTCGCCCTCGGCGGGATCGCCGTGGAGTACCTCCTGCTCACCGCGGAGTTCATCGCCTGGGTGCAGGTGCTCATCTATGTCGGTTCCGTGGTCGTCCTCCTCCTCTTCGGACTGATGCTGACCAAGGCGCCCATCGGCCGCTCGCCGGACGCCGACTCGGGCAACCGCTGGGCCGCGCTCCTGGTCGCCGTGGCCTCCGCCGCGGTCCTCGTCTGGGTCGTCGTCGATGCCTTCCGCGCGTCCTGGATCGACCTGGACGGCGCCGTCCAGGGCTCCACCGAGGTCTCGGGCCGCAGCCTCTTCCAGCACTGGGTGCTGCCCTTCGAGGCGCTGTCCGTACTGCTGCTGGCCGCCCTCGTCGGCGCGATCGTCCTGTCCCGCAAGGACGGGGAGGACACGCCGGCAGGCAAGGCCGTACCGGGCGCCGCCGCGGGCACCGTCCCCGACTCCGCACGCCGAGAGGGACAGCGCTGATGCATCTCGCCTACCCCGCCGTCCTCGCCGTCCTCCTCTTCTGCGTCGGCCTCTACGGCGTACTCGCCCGGCGCAACGCGATCCTGGTCCTGATGTCCGTCGAGCTGATGCTCAACGCCGTCAACCTCAACCTCGTCGCCTTCGACGTCTGGCTGCGCGACACGCTCCACGCAGGCCAGGCGCTGACCCTCTTCACGATCGCCATCGCCGCCGCCGAGATCGGCATCGGCCTCGCGATCGTCCTGCTCGTCTACCGCAACCGCGGCAGCTCCGACGTCGACAAGCTCACCGACCTCGCCGAGCAGCCCGCCGGAGACGGTACGGACGAGCACGCTCGACCGCAGTCCGACCAGCAGGCGGAGGCCGCCGCGTGACGACCACGACCACCGCCGTCCTCGTCCCCCTCCTCCCGTTCCTCGGCGCCGCCTTCGGCCTCCTCCTGGGGCGGCGCGCCCCCGGCTTCGTACGGCCGCTCGCCGTCCTGCCGACCCTCGCCGCGGCCGTACTGGCCGTCGTCGTGGCCGCACGGCAGGGCGGGGGAGCGGCGGTCGACGCCGCGACGCAGCTGACCCCGACCGGCTCGGTCCCCATCGAGCTGGCCCTGCACATCGACGGCTTCGCCGCCCTGGTGGCGGTGCTCGTCGGCGTCGTCGCCACGTGCGTGCAGCTCTACTCCACCGGCTACCTGCGCGACGACCCGCGCTACTCCTCGTACGCCGCGCTGGTCTCCCTCTTCACCTCCGCGATGCTGCTCGTCGTCTACTCCGGCGACCTGATGGTGCTGCTGGTCGGCTGGGAGATCATGGGCATCTGCTCGTACTTCCTGGTCGGCCACTACTGGGAGACCGAGGCCGCCCGGTCCGCCTCCCTCAAGGCATTCCTGGTCACCAAGCTCGGCGACGTCCCCTTCCTCTTCGGTCTCTTCGCGCTCGCCGCGGACGCCGGTACCTTCCGCATCACCGGCGTACTGAACGCCGTCACCAGCGGCGACCTGCACCACCCGACGCTGATCGCGCTGCTCCTGCTCGCCGGTGTGGCGGGCAAGTCCGCGCAGTTCCCGCTGCACACGTGGCTGCCCGACGCGATGGCCGGCCCGACGCCGGTCTCCGCGCTGATCCACGCCGCCACGATGGTCGCGGCCGGTGTCTACTTCATCGCCCGGCTCCTCCCGGTCTTCGCGGCCTCCGCCGCCGCGCTGGTCGTACTCGCCGTGATGGCCGCCGTGACCATGGTCGGCTCGGCGCTCGCGGCCCTCGCCCAGGACGACATCAAGCGCGTCCTGGCGTACTCCACGGTCGGTCAGCTCGGTTACATGACCGGCGCGCTGGCCGTCGGCGACCGCGGCGCGGCCGTCTTCCACCTCCTCTCGCACGGCGCCTTCAAGGCGCTGCTCTTCCTCGGCGCCGGCGTGATCATCCACGCCGCCGGCACCAACTCGCTCGCCGCCATGTCGCGGATGCGCGGCCTGTCCAAGCGCATCCCCGACGCCTTCTGGACGGTGACCGTGGCGCTGCTCGCGCTCGCCGCGATCCCGCCGTTCGCCGGCTTCTTCTCCAAGGAAGCCGTCCTCGGCGCCGCCGAGCACGCCGCCGTCGGCGAGGCCCACCTCGCCCTCGGCTCCGTACCGACCGCCGCCGGCTGGACCGTACTGATCGCCGGTCTGCTCACCGCCCTCCTCACGGCCGCCTACGCGACCCGCCTGTGGCTGCTCGCCTTCTTCGGCCGCGGCCCGCAGGAGGCCCCCGACCACGGGAAGCAGCCGCTCGCGATGAACGCCGTGCTGTGGGTGCTGTTCATCCCCACCGCCGCGTTCGGCATCGCCGCGCCCGTCCTCCCGGACTGGTTCGACGGCAACGCACTGACGCCGACCCTGGTCACCTCCGTCCTCGGCACCGGCCTCGCACTGGCCGGCGCGCTGATCATGTACGGCGCCTGGCGCCATACGACTGCCGTGGCCGCCCGCCGGCCGATCGGCGCCGTCGCGGTGGACCCGGACGCGGCCCCCGCGGTCTCCGAGGAGGAGGCCATCGCCACGCACGCCGCGGCCTACGGCGACAACGCCGGAGCCCCGGACCCGGCCGACCCCGGCCGTCTCCTGCTCGGCCCGCTGCACGCCCCCGCGACCTGCGGCTTTCACCTCGACGCCGCCTACACCGCGCTCTTCGTCCGGCCCGTACGCGCCGCCGCCCGGCTCGTCCGCTTCCTCGACCGCGAGGTCGTCGACACCTACGTGAACGGCGCCGGCACCGGAGCCCGCTGGCTGGGCACGGCCGTCCGCCGGGCCCAGACCGGCAACGTGCAGACCTACCTCGGCGCGCTGCTCGCGGGCTCACTCGTGCTGGCCGTCGCCGCCGTCCTCGTCGCTACGGGCACGGGAGCCTGATCATGAGTCACCACGCCATGCAGATCCTTCTCGCGGGAGTCGTCGTACTCCCGCTGATCGGCGCGCTCGCGGCGCTGCTCCCGGCTCCGCCCGGCCTGAGGGGCCGTAACCCGGACCAGGCCGTGCTCCGGCACGGCGTGACCGTCACCGGCGTCGTGCTGGCCGCGTCCATCGCGCTCACGGCCGGCTTCGACCACGGCGACCCCGCCCGGATGCAGGCTCAGACGGATATCAGCTGGATCCCGGCGCTGGGCATCCGTATCCACCTCGGCATCGACGGCATCTCGCTCCCCCTCCTGGTCCTGACCGCGCTGCTGACCTTCCTCTGCGCGCTGTACTCGTACTTCAAAATGCCGGCGGGCCCGTCTCCCAAGGCATTTGTCGCGCTGATCCTCGTGCTCGAGTCCGGCACCCTCGCCACCTTCGCCGTCCTCGACCTGATGCTCTTCTTCCTCGCCTTCGAGATGGTCCTCATCCCGATGTACTTCCTGATCAACCGCTGGGGCGGCGAGAACAGGCAGTACGCCGCTTGGAAGTTCATCCTCTACACGCTGCTCGGCTCCGTCGTGATGCTGCTGGGCCTCCTCCTCATCGGCCTGAAGTCCGGCACTTTCGACATGGTGGCACTCGCCACTGACAACGGCCCGAAGTCCCAGCTCAGCCACACGGTTCAGCTCGTGGCGGTGCTCGCGATCGGCGTCGGCCTGGCGGTCAAGGCGCCGATGTGGCCGCTGCACAGCTGGCTGCCCGACGCCCACACCGCGGCCCCCACCGTCGGCTCGGTCCTGCTGGCCGGCGTACTGCTGAAGATGGGCACGTACGGCTTCGTACGCATCGCGCTGCCCATCGCGCCGGACGGCATGCACACCTTCGCGCCGTACCTCGCCGCCTTCGCCGCGGTGGGAATCGTCTACGGCTCGCTCGCCTGCCTCGCGCTCGCCCGCCGCGGCGCCAAGGGCGACCTCAAGCGCCTGATCGCGTACAGCTCGGTCGGCCACATGGGCTTCGTGCTGCTCGGCATCGCCTCCATGACACCCACCGGCATCAACGGCGCGCTCTTCGCCAACATCGCCCACGGCCTCATCACCGGCCTGCTCTTCTTCCTGGTCGGCGCGCTCAAGGACCGGTACGGGACCACCGACCTGGACCGGCTCGCCGGCCGGACGGGCGCCGCGCTCTACGGACGCGCCCCCCGCTTCGGCGGCCTGCTCGCCTTCGGGGCGATCGCCTCGCTCGGCCTGCCCGGACTGGCCGGCTTCTGGGGCGAGATGCTCGCGATGTTCGGCGCCTTCAAGCCCGCCGAGGGCCTCAGCCGCCCCGCCTTCCTGACGTTCATGGCGCTGGCGGGTCTCGGCACCCTGCTGACCGCCGCGTACCTCCTCGTCGTCGTCCGCCGGGTCTGCATGGGCAGCAAGGAGACCGCCGAGCAGGAAGCGCTGGCCGCCGCCCCCGAGGAGGGCGCGACCGCCGGGGTCACCCCGGGTCCGGCCACCGCGACCACCGCGGCGACGGCTCCCACCGCGGTCAAGGAGAAGGCCCCCGCCATCCCCGACATCGCCCCCTACGAGTACGTGGCCTGGACCCCGCTGGCCGCCCTCACCGTCCTCGCCGGTCTCTGGCCCGCGGCCCTGCTGGGCCTCAGCGACCCGGCCGTGCAGAACCTCCTCGGAGGCGGAAGCTGATGATGACTGTCCTCGCAGCGAGCGCCGGGAGCGCAGCGGCCGGCGGGACCGCCGCGCACGCGGCGGGCGGCGGCACGAGCCTCGTCCAGTCCGTGGACTGGCTCGCCATCGCCCCGCCCACCCTCGCCGCCGTCTTCGGCCTGATCGTCCTCGTCGTCGATCTCTTCCTCTCCGAGCGCCGCAAGCCGCTCCTCGGGTGGATCAGCGTCCTGGGCCTGCTCCTGGCCGGCCTGTCGCTGCTGCCGCTCCTGAAGGGCGACCGCACCACCTTCTGCCTCACCGCGCGCCCCGAGGTGTGCAGCTACGAGGCCGACCACTTCGCGCTCGTCGTCCAGCTGCTCGTCCTCGGTGGCGCGCTGCTCACCGCCCTGCTGTCGGTCAATCCGATCAAGGACGAGAAGCTGCCCGGCGGGGAGTTCTGGTTCCTGCTGCTGTCCTCGGCGGCCGGTGCCGCTCTGCTGCCGGCCTCCCGGGACCTCGCCACGCTGGTCATCGCCCTCGAAGTGGCCTCGCTGCCCGCGTTCGCCCTCGTGGGCATCAGGCGCGGCGACCGGCTCTCCTCCGAGGCGGCGCTGAAGTTCTTCCTCTCCTCGGTCACCGCGACCGCCGTGATGCTGCTCGGCGTCAGCTTCGTGTACGCCGCCACCGGCAGCATGCACCTCGCCCAGGTGGCCGAGGCCCTCACCCGGCCGGACCCGCAGCTGGACGTGCTGGCCAAGGCCGGCGTCGCGCTCACCCTCGTGGGCTTCGCCTTCAAGACGGCCGCCGCGCCGTTCCACTTCTGGGTGCCCGACACGTATGTGGGCGCGCCGCTCCCGGTGGCCGCGTACCTCTCCGTGGTCGGCAAGGCCGTCGGCTTCTCCGGCCTGATCGTCGTCGCCGTGAAGGCGTTCCCCTCGTACAGCGATGTCTGGGGCCCGGTCCTCGCCGTACTGGCCGCGCTCACCATGACGGTCGGCAACGTCGCCGCGCTGCGCCAGCGCCCCGACCGTGCGCACAGCGCCGTACGCCTGCTGGCCTGGTCCTCCGTCGGCCAGGCCGGGTACCTCCTGGTGCCGATCGCGTCCGCCGCGTACGCCGACGACGCCGCACACGCCATCGGGTCGACGGTGGCGTACGCCCTCATGTACGCGGCGGTGAACCTCGGGGCCTTCGCGGTGGCCGCCCTCGTGGCCCGCACGCACCCGGCGAACCGCATCGCCGACTACCGGGGTCTCTACGCCGCGCACCCCGTATACGCGCTGGCCCTCGGCTTCTTCCTGCTGTGCCTGGCCGGCCTGCCGCCGGGCATCATCGGGCTGTTCGCCAAGGTCACGGTCTTCTCCGCGGCCGTGGACGCGGGCCTGGCCTGGCTGGCCGTCGTGATGGCCGTCAACGTCGTGATCGCGCTCTACTACTACCTGCAGTGGACGGCGGTCCTCTTCCGCGCACCTGAAGGCGCACCGGAAGGCGCCCCCGAGGGCGAGGCCCGGCCCGTCCGGCCGCGCATCCCGGCCCCGCTCGCCACCGCCGTCGGCCTCACCGCGCTCGCCGGCATCGTGCTCTCCGGCGCCCCGCAGCTCGTCCTGCGCTTCGCCTCGGGCGCGCTGCTCTAGCAGCTCGGAGCCGCCCCACCCGAACGGACGAATGCCCCCCTCCAGGGGGCGAGGGAACCACGCTCCGCCGTCTGGCGTTGACCAGAAACGGAGGGTCCACTGAAAAGTGGACACGTAATCGCAAAGGGTTCCCCTGCCGCACGACCTGGAGGGCGTACCGTGCACCGCCGGCACAACGGGCTCAGGACCGCAGTACTCCTCGGGGGGCTGTCCGCGCTCATCATCGTCATCGGCAGCCTGTTCGGCCGTACGGGCCTGTTCATCGCGGTCCTCGTCGCGCTGGGTACCAACGCGTACGCGTACTGGAACAGCGACAAGCTCGCCCTGCGCGCCATGCGGGCCCGCCCCGTCAGCGAGTTCCAGGCGCCCCAGCTCTACCGCATGGTCCGCGAGCTCTCCACAGCAGCGCGCCAGCCCATGCCCCGCCTGTACATCTCGCCGACCCAGGCCCCGAATGCCTTCGCCACCGGCCGGAATCCGCGCAATGCCGCGGTCTGCTGCACCGAGGGCATCCTCCAGCTGCTGGACGAGCGCGAGCTGCGCGGCGTGATCGGGCACGAGCTCAGCCATGTCTACAACCGCGACATCCTGATCTCCTCCGTCGCGGGCGCGCTCGCCTCCGTGGTGATGTTCCTGGTGAACTTCGCCTGGCTGATCCCCATCGGCAGATCGGACGACGACGAGGGGCCAGGGCTGTTCGGCATGCTGCTGATCATGATCCTCGGGCCGGTCGCCGCGTCCCTCATCCAGCTCGCCGTCAGCCGCTCCCGGGAGTACGAGGCGGACGCCTCCGGCGCCCGGCTCACGGGCGACCCGCTGGCCCTCGCCTCGGCCCTGCGGAAGCTCGAGTACGGCACACAGCAGCTCCCGCTGCCCCCGGAGCCGCGCCTGGAGACGGCGAGCCACATGATGATCGCGAATCCGTTCCGGGCCGGTGAGGGTCTTGCCAAGCTCTTCTCGACCCACCCGCCGATGCGGGAGCGCATCAGCCGCCTGGAGGAACTGGCAGGGTACAAACCGTGAAAACCATCCTGAACATCATCTGGCTCGTGCTGTCCGGCTTCTGGCTGTTCCTCGGCTACGCCCTGGCCGGCGTGATCATGTGCATCCTGATCATCACGATTCCCTGGGGCATCGCATCCTTCAGGATCGGCGTGTACGCCCTCTGGCCGTTCGGCTACACCACCGTCGAGCGGCGCGACGCGGGGGCCGCGTCCTGCCTGGGCAACGGCATCTGGCTGGTGCTCGCGGGCTGGTGGCTGGCGCTCGGGCACATCGTCACGGGCATCGCCCTGTGCGTCACGATCATCGGCATCCCCTTCGGCATCGCGAACTTCAAGCTGATCCCGGTGTCGCTGCTCCCGCTGGGCCGCGACATCGTCCGTACGGACCAGCCGTTCGCGGCGCGCTGAAAACAGCGCCCGCCGGGGCGGCTCCGTCCGCACGCGAAGACGCCGACGGGGCGGCGCGCCGTGCGCGTGCCGCCCCGTCCGGTGTGTCCGTCGCCCCGTAGGCGCAGCGCCTACCGGTAGTTCACGAACTGGAGGGCGAAGTCCAGGTCCTTGCCCTTCAGGAGCTGCTGGACGGCCTGCAGGTCGTCGCGGCTCTTGGAGGAGACGCGCAGCTCGTCGCCCTGCACCTGCGCCTTGACGCCCTTGGGGCCCTCATCGCGGATGATCTTGGCGACCTTCTTCGCGTTCTCCTGGGAGATGCCCTCCTGGAGCGAGGCGAAGATTTTGTACTCCTTGCCGGAGGGCTGCGGCTCGCCCGCGTCCAGCGCCTTCAGCGAGATCCCGCGCTTGACCAGCTTGGACTGGAAGATGTCGAGGACGGCCTTCACGCGCTCCTCGGCGTTGGCGCGCATCTCGATCTTCTCGCCGGACCAGGCGATCGAGGCGTCGACGCCCTTGAAGTCGTACCGCTGCGAGATCTCCTTGGCGGCCTGGTTGAGGGCGTTGTCGACCTCCTGCCGCTCGACCTTCGAGACGATGTCGAAACTGGAGTCGGCCATGTTGAGTTGGCTCCTCGTACGTAGATCCGTCAGGGACACGGCCCGTCCCGGACCGCCCCGCAAGCCTAGCCACCCGGCCGACGGCCCCGGCCATGATCAGGGCGCGCGGAACCGAGTGGCGGACCACCCCCTGCCATCGGGTATGGTTTACGTCGTTGCCACGGAGCACCGCCGCAAAGCGGGGCGCCAAGGCAGCAATCCCAGGCGGTGTGCCCGAGCGGCCAAAGGGAGCAGACTGTAAATCTGCCGGCTCAGCCTTCCCAGGTTCGAATCCTGGCGCCGCCACAGGAGAGCGAAAGGCCCCCACGGAAGTGGGGGCCTTTGCGTGTTTGCTGTGCGGTTGCTCGCGTGCTCAGCCGCTCGCCGCGTTCCGTACCGCGTCCTCGACCGGTACCTCGCCGCCGATCAGCTCCAGCGTCCGGCCGGCCGTCTTGGGCTCGTCCAGCAGGGCCACCAGTACCGCCGCCACGTCGTCCCGGGTGACGTCGCCGCGGCCGGTCGACTCCTCCAGCCGTACCTGCCCCGTGCCGGGGTCGTTCGTCAGCCGCCCCGGGCGCAGGATCGTCCAGTCCAGGCCCGCCCTGGCCCGTACGTCCGCGTCCGCCGCGCCCTTGGCGCGCAGATAGGCGGCGAACACCGGGTCCGTGCCCTCCGGCGGTTCGCGGTCCGCTCCCATGGCGGAGATCACCAGGAACCGCCGTACGCCCGCGGCCTCGGCGGCGTCGGCGAAGAGCGTGGCGGCGCCCCGGTCGACGGTCTCCTTCCGTTCGGCGCCGCTGCCGGGGCCCGCGCCCGCGGCGAAGACCGCCGCGTCCGCGCCTTCCAGATGCCGCTCGACCTCCTCGACCGTGGCCGACTCCAGGTCGCACACGACCGGTTCGGCGCCGGCGGCCAGGAGATCCCCGGCCTGCTCGGGCCGCCGGACGATGCCCGCGACCTCGTCCCCGCGCGCGTGGAGCAGCCGCTCCAGCCGCAGCGCGATCTGACCATGTCCTCCTGCGATGACAATGCGCATGATCCCGACCGTACGCCCGCGCGCCGCGGGCCGGGCGCCGAAGCTCCGCACACGCCGCCGGGGGTGGGCGTTCCACGCCATCCGGCGCACAGCGCGCCCCCGTAGGGCGGCCGAAAAGCCCGCACCCGGAGCGCGTTCGAAAAAGCCGGGGCCCTCAGCGCTGCGACTGCCGCGGCAGCTCCAGCGCCACCGTCGCCTCGGAGTCGCAGTACTCGCGGACCGCGCTCGTACGGGCCACCACCCGCCCCCGGTGGACCACGATCCGGCTGTACGCCAGGGACAGCGCGGCCGCGATGCTGTCGCCGCGCACGGCCAGCAGCTCGGCAGGGAAGCCCGCCTCCACGCGGACCTCCGGGAGGCCCAGCGTCTCCCGCGCCGCCGCGCTCACCGCGTCGTACGCGCCCTCCGGGCTCGCCTCGCCGCGCGCCGCCAGCAGATAGGCGGCCTCCAGCGGATCGCCCCGGCCGACCGGATTCGCCGCGTCCCGGAGCGCGCCGCTGCCCGCCGTGACGCGTACGCCGGCCGCCCGCAGCAGCCGCACTGGCGCCGGGCCCGTCACCTGCGAGGACGGCCGTTCCAGGCCCGCACAGTCGCCCTGCGGCAGGCAGACGACCGTGACCCCGGCCGCCGCCAGCTGCTCCGCGGCGCGCGCGGCGACCCGCCACGGCATGCGGGCCAGCCCCGCGCACGGCCCGATGGCCACGCCGGGCCGCAGCCCGCCGGCCATCGCTGCCAGCCGGCCCAGCCGGGCCGGATCGTCCCCGTCGGTGTGCAGATCGACCGGGCAGCCGAACTCGGCGGCCAGCTCCAGGACCGTTTCCGCATAGCCCGCCGGGTCGGGGTCCAGGTCGGGGCAGCCGCCGAGCACCGTGGCGCCCATCTTCACGGCGTCCCGCAGCATCGCCCGCGCGTCCGCGCCCGCCGCGCCGGTCAGCAGCCGCGGCACGGCCACCGCGGCGAGGTCGGCGAGTCCGTGCAGGGTCCGCCGGGCCTGCAGTACGGCCCCCAGGGAGCGCAGCCCGGAGACGTCCCCGATCCGTACGTGCGTCCGCAGCGCCGTCGCTCCGTGTCCGAGGTGGAGCAGCGCCGACTCCGTAGTGCGGCGCTGCACGTCGTCCGGGTCGTCCGAGGCGGGGCCGCGGCAGTCGGCGGTCAGGGCCGTGTCGCAGTGCGCGTGCGGTTCGGCGGGGGCCGGCAGCAGCAGGTAGCCGTGCAGGTCGATACGGGGCCCTTGGGTGTCGAGGCTGCCGGTCGTGCCGACCGCCTCGATGTGCCCGCCGCCGAGCCGTACGTCCACCGTCCGGCCGTCGGCCAGCCGGGCACCGCACAGCACCAGGGAGCCCGCGTCGGCCCGCTCGGACCGGCCGGCCCCGTGCGGCTGCCCCGGCTTCGGCTGCTGACTGCTGTCGGCCATCGCGCTCCTAGGGGGTGCAAGATCACGCAGCGTGGTCCGAGCCTAGGGCGCGGTACGGGCGCCTTCGAGCAGGCGCGGAATAGTCGTACCGGTGTGGTGTACGTGGCAGTTGTGGCGACGGGCCGATACGGATTTCACGTTTGGCTGTCGGCCGTGTAATGTCTTCATCGCTCGCCCCAATAGCTCAGTCGGCAGAGCGTCTCCATGGTAAGGAGAAGGTCTACGGTTCGATTCCGTATTGGGGCTCTGGTGTGTGAGGTACCCGTCTTCGGGCGGGTCCCGCTCGCATCACAGCGGTGTAGCTCAGTCGGTAGAGCAAGCGGCTCATAATCGCTGTGTCACCGGTTCAAGTCCGGTCACCGCTACATACAGTAGCCGATTGTGGGGTCGGTCCTCCGATCGGCTACTATTCATGCGTTAATCCGTCCAACTTGTTCGTCAAGGAGCACTCACGTGGCTGCCACCGACGTCCGCCCGAAGATCACGCTGGCCTGCGTGGAGTGCAAGGAGCGGAACTACATCACCAAGAAGAACCGGCGCAACGACCCGGACCGTCTTGAGATGAAGAAGCACTGCCCCCGTTGCAACTCGCACACCGCGCACCGCGAGACGCGATAACAACAAAGGCACTGCTCAGATAAGCAGTTACTACGAGGCCGCCCCCACATTCGGGGGCGGCCTCGTAGCGTTGGAGCCCGCTGGACACCCCTGGAGGTTGCGAGCCATGGCGCTCGACCAGTCCTTTGTCGGACGGACCTACCCGCCCACCGATCCCTATGAAGTGGGCCGCGAGAAGATCCGGGAATTCGCCGAGGCGATCGGTGACGAGAACCCGGTGTACACGGACACCGAAGCCGCCAAGGCGCTCGGTCACCCCGATGTGATCGCCCCGCCGACTTTTGTCTTCGCGATCACCTTCAAGGCCGCGGGCCAGGTGGTCCACGACCCGCAGCTGGGGCTGGACTACAGCCGGGTGGTGCACGGCGACCAGAAGTTCGTCTACACCCGTCCGGTCCGCGCCGGCGACCGGCTGACCGTGACCTCCACCATCGAGTCGATCAAGTCCCTCGCGGGCAACGACATCCTCGACGTCCGGGGTGAGGTGCACGACGAGGCCGGTGAGCACGTGGTGACCACGGTCATCAAGCTGGTGGCCCGCGCGGCCGACGAGGAGGCATGAGGGCGATGACGGCGAAGATCTCTTACGACGACGTCGAGGTCGGCACGGAGCTGCCCGCACAGTCGTTCCCCGTGACACGCGCCACTCTCGTCCAGTACGCGGGCGCCTCCGGCGACTTCAACCCGATCCACTGGAACGAGAAGTTCGCCAAGGAGGTGGGCCTCCCGGACGTCATCGCGCACGGCATGTTCACGATGGCCGAGGCGGCCCGTGTGGTGACGGACTGGGTCGGCGACCCGGCGGCGGTGGCCGAGTACGGCGTGCGCTTCACCAAGCCGGTGGTCGTGCCGAACGATGACCAGGGCGCGGTGATCGAGGTCTCGGGCAAGGTCGCGGCGAAGCTGGACGATGACGCGCGGACGGTGCGGGTCGACCTTACGGCCGTGAGTGCCGGGCAGAAGGTGCTGGGAATGTCTCGGGCCGTGGTTCGGCTCGCCTGAGGCGCTCGCTACGCAAGGGGCCGCTCCCGGCCGGTGCCGGGGGTGGCCCCGTACTCTGGGGGCGTGCAGGAACTTCACGACGCCCCCCTCGCCCCCCTGACCACCTTTCGGCTCGGCGGGAACGCCGCGCGGCTCGTCACGGCCACGACCGACGACGAGGTGATCGCCGCCGTCCGCGCGGCCGACGCGAGCGGCACGCCGCTGCTGATCATCGGTGGCGGCTCCAACCTCGTCATCGGCGACAAGGGCTTCGAGGGCACCGCGCTGCGCATCGCGACCCGCGGCTTCGACCGGGACGGCACGGCGCTGACCCTGGCGGCCGGCGAGAACTGGTCCGAGGCCGTGGCCCGTACGGTCGAGGCGGGCCTGGCGGGCGTCGAGTGCCTGGCCGGGATCCCCGGCTCCGCGGGCGCCACGCCGATCCAGAACGTGGGCGCGTACGGCCAGGAAGTGTCGGCGACCATCACCGAAGTGATCGCTTTCGATCGCCAGGCGGACGAGACGGTGACGCTGACGAACGCCGAGTGCGACTTCTCGTACCGGCACAGCCGCTTCAAGGAGCACCCCGACCGGTACGTCGTGCTGCGCGTCCGCTTCGCCCTGGAGGACGCGGGCGGGCTGTCCGCGCCGATCAAGTACCCCGAGACGGCCCGCGTGCTGGGCGTCGAGGCCGGGGACCGGGTGCCCGCGGCGACCGCCCGCGAGACGGTGCTCAAGCTGCGCGCCGGCAAGGGCATGGTCCTGGACCCGGAGGACCACGACACCTGGTCGGCGGGGTCCTTCTTCACCAATCCCATCCTCACGGCCGAGGAGTACCGGGAGTTCATCGACCGGGTGCACGAGCGGCTCGGCGCCGATGTCATGCCGCCCGCCTTCCCCACGGGGGACGGGCGTACGAAGACGTCAGCCGCCTGGGTGATCGACAAGGCCGGCTTCACCAAGGGGTACGGCGAAGGCCCGGCCCGGATCTCCACCAAGCACACGCTCGCGCTCACGAACCGGGGCGCGGCGACGACGGAGGACCTGCTCGCGCTGGCCCGTGAGGTGCGCGACGGGGTGCGCGCGGCCTTCGGAGTGACGCTGGTGAACGAGCCGGTGATGGTGGGCGTCGCCCTCTGAGGGCGCCCGGCCGCGACGCGGCCTCCCGGGGGCAGCGCCGCGCGCACCAGTAGGGCCGGCACGTGGCCTAGTAGGCCACGCCCACGCCCTGCTTCACCGTTGCCGGGTCGCCGGCCATCGCCAGCATCGCGTGGGCCACGTCGGCGCGCGAGATCGTGCGGCCGCTGCGCGGGGTGCCGCCGACGACCGTGCGGTACGTGCCGGTCATGGGCCCGTCGGTCAGCTTCGGCGGGCGGACGGCGGTCCAGTCCGTCGCGGAGTGCGCCAGCTCGGCCTCCATGGCGGTGAGGTCGGTGTAGATGTCCTTCAGGAGCGTGCCGATCAGCGCCCGTACGGCGCGGTCGAGAAGCGGCTCGCCCTCGGGGACGGGGCCGACCGGGGCGGCGCTCACCACCAGGAGCCGCCGCACCTCGGCCGCCTCCAGGGCACGCAGTACGGGAACGGTCACCCGGGTGGCCGTCCCCGCGTCCTTACGGGAGCGCGCGCCCAGCCCGGAGAACACCACGTCCCGCCCCGCCACCGCCGGGCGCAGCGCCTCGGGGTCCGCGAGATCCGCGCGGAACACCTCCAGGCCCGTCCCCGAGACCGTCAGCCGCGCCGGGTCGCGGACCACGGCCGTCACCTCGTGGCCCGCCGCCAGACCCTGCCTGACGATCTCCTGACCGATGCCGCCGGTCGCCCCGAAAACCGTGAGCTTCAGCGTCATGATGTCCGCACCTCCTGGGGTGGGTAAGTATTCACTCACCCCTTAGAGTGAGTGAATGCCCACCCCGAAGTCAACGCCCGCCAGGATCCTCGACGCCGCCCACGAACTGCTGCGCACCACCGGCCTCGCGCGCACCACCACCAAGGAGATCGCGCGCGCCGCCGGCTGCTCCGAGGCGGCGCTGTACAAGCACTTCGCGAACAAGGAAGAGATCTTCGTACGGGTACTGAAGGAGCGGCTGCCCGGCGTCGGCCCGCTCCTGGAGGAGCTCACCGCCGACCCGGGGGAGCGCACCGTCGAGGAGTGCCTGACCGCCGTCGCCCGCCGGGCCATGGACCTCTACGCGCAGACGCTGCCGATCGCGGGCTCGCTCTTCGCCGAGCCCGCATTGCTGCGGCGGCACCGGGAGGGGCTGGCGGAGCTGGGCACGGGGCCGCACGAACCGCGTGACCAGCTCGCCCGCTACCTGCGCCGGGAGCGCGACCGCGGCCGCATCCGCGCCGACGCCGACCCCGAGGCCGCCGCCGCGCTGCTGCTCGGGGCCTGCTTCCAGCGCGCCTTCTTCACCGCTTTCTCGGAAGGCACGACCACGGAAGGCACGGGCACGGAAGGCACGGGCACGGAAGGCGCGAGGACGGAACCCACGGGCGACTTCGCGGCGGAGGTGGCCCGGACGGTCCTCACGGGCATCGGCTGAGGCGCCAGGGGGCCTACAGCGGCCCTGTAGGGCCCACGACAGGCCCTGTAGGACCTACGACAGCGCCTGCAGGGCCGCGCAGCGCCTCAGTCGGCCAGCCACGCGTCGATGTCCGCCAGCATGCGCCGCTGCTCGTCCAGGGGCGCGCGCGAGCCGCGTACCGACTGCCGGGCCAGCTCGGCCAGTTCGGCGTCCGAGAAGCCGTGGTGCTCGCGCGCGATCTCGTACTGCGCGGCCAGCCGTGCCCCGAAGAGCAGCGGGTCGTCGGCCCCGAGGGCCATCGGTACTCCGGCGTCGAACAGCGCCCGTAGGGGCACGTCCTCCGGCTTCTCGTAGACGCCCAGCGCCACATTCGAAGCCGGGCAGACCTCACAGGTCACCCCGGAGTCCGCGAGCCGCTTCACCAGGTACGGGTCCTCCGCCGCCCGTACACCGTGCCCGACCCGGCCCGCGTGCAGATCGTCCAGGCAGTCCCGGACGCTGGCGGGGCCCGACAGCTCGCCGCCGTGCGGCGCGGCCAGCAGCCCGCCGTCCCGGGCGATCGCGAACGCCCGGTCGAAGTCGCGCGCGAAACCGCGCCGTTCGTCGTTGGAGAGGCCGAAACCGACCACCCCGTGGTCGGCGTAGCGCACCGCCAGGCGGGCCAGCGTGCGGGCGTCCAGGGGGTGTTTCATGCGGTTCGCGGCGACCAGGACGCGCATCCCGAGACCGGTCTCGCGGGAGGCGGTCGCCACCGCGTCGAGAATGACCTCCAGCGCCGGGATCAGCCCGCCCAGCCGGGGGGCGTACGAGGTGGGGTCCACCTGGATCTCCAGCCAGCGGGAGCCGTCCCTGACGTCCTCCTCGGCCGTCTCGCGCACCAGCCGCTGGATGTCCTCGGGCGTTCTCAGGCAGGACCGCGCGATGTCGTACAGCCGCTGGAATCTGAACCAGCCCCGCTCGTCGGTCGCCCGGAGCTTCGGCGGCTCGCCGCTGCTGAGCGCCTCCGGCAGATGGACGCCGTACTTGTCGGCGAGCTCCAGCAAGGTCGCGGACCGCATGGACCCGGTGAAGTGCAGATGGAGATGGGCCTTGGGCAGCAGACGGAGATCTCGGACACGCACCATTCCAGGATCTTGCCGCACACAACCGCCGATCCGGTAGGCCCAACCTCGAACGAAGGATTGTGTGAACATGCGAACGGCGGATCCCGGACAACTTCCGGGACCCGCCGTATCAGCCGCCACACATGTGGCGCCTGCACCTCCGAAAATCCGGAGGTGGTTACTTCGCCTCGGCCAGCAGCCGCTGGATGCGCGACACGCCCTCGACGAGGTCCTCGTCGCCCAGCGCGTACGAAAGGCGCAGGTAGCCGGGGGTGCCGAACGCCTCGCCCGGAACGACCGCGACCTCGGCCTCCTCCAGGATGACCTCGGCCAGCTCGACGCTGGTCTCCGGGCGCCTGCCGCGGATCTCCTTGCCGAGCAGGCCCTTGACCGAGGGGTACGCGTAGAACGCGCCCTCGGGCTCGGGGCAGACGACGCCCTCGATCTCGTTGAGCATCTCGACGATCTTCCGGCGGCGGCGGTCGAAGGCGACCTTCATCTCGTCGACGGCCTTCAGGTCGCCGGAGACGGCCGCGATGGCGGCGGCCTGGGAGACGTTGGCGACGTTCGACGTGGCGTGCGACTGGAGGTTCGCCGCGGCCTTGATCACGTCCTTCGGGCCGATCACCCAGCCCACCCGCCAGCCCGTCATGGCGTACGTCTTGGCCACGCCGTTGACGACGATGCACTTGTCGCGCAGCTCGGGCACCACGACCGGCAGCGACGAGAACTCCGCGTCGCCGTAGACCAGGTGCTCGTAGATCTCGTCCGTCATGACCCACAGGCCGTGCTCGGCGGCCCAGCGGCCGACCGCCTCGACCTGCTCGCGGCTGTAGACCGCGCCGGTCGGGTTGGACGGCGAGACGAAGAGCACCACCTTGGTGTTCTCCGTACGGGCCGCCTCCAGCTGCTCCACGCTCACCCGGTAGCCGGTGGTCTCGTCGGCCACGACCGGGACCGGGACACCGCCCGCGAGCTGGATCGACTCGGGGTAGGTGGTCCAGTACGGGGCCGGGACGATGACCTCGTCGCCCGGGTCGAGGATCGCCGCGAACGCCTCGTAGATGGCCTGCTTGCCACCGTTGGTCACCAGGATGTTGGCGGCCTCGACCTCGTAGCCGGAGTCGCGCAGCGTCTTCGCGGCGATCGCGGCCTTGAGCTCGGGCAGACCGCCGGCCGGGGTGTACCGGTGGAACTTGGGGTTGCGGCAAGCCTCGACGGCGGCCTCGACGATGTAGTCGGGCGTCGGGAAGTCGGGCTCACCGGCGCCGAAGCCGATCACCGGGCGCCCGGCGGCCTTGAGGGCCTTCGCCTTGGCGTCCACGGCCAGCGTGGCGGACTCGGAGATCGCGCCGACGCGGGCCGACACACGACGCTCGGTAGGGGACTGTGCGGGTGGAGTAGCAGGACTCATACCTGCATCGTCGCAGACCGGCCCGGCACCCGGTACGACGGTTCGTCCCGGTCGCCCCGGGGGTTTCCGTTCGACGCCCGGCCGCCGAGCACGTACACTCGACCACCGTTGGCTCCCCAACGGGTCGTCGTCGGCCGCGCACACAGTGCACCGGTCGCATGCTGTAGGTTGGGGAAACCACAAAGGGTCGTAGCTCAATTGGTAGAGCACTGGTCTCCAAAACCAGCGGTTGGGGGTTCAAGTCCCTCCGGCCCTGCTACACGCACTTGATTCACCAGGGTGCGTGCACGCGTACGTAAGGCAATGCACCGCCGTGCGGGCTCTACCGGGCGCGGCACGGCCACGACCCGGATTCAGGTGAGGACGAGTGACGGACGCCCTGGGCTCCATCGACATGCCTGAGCGTGGCCGTTCCGATGACGACGCGACCGAGTCCAAGAAGCCCCGCCGTGGCGGAAAGCGCGGCAAGAAGGGCCCCCTCGCGCGGCTCGCACTGTTCTACCGCCAGATCATCGCGGAACTCCGCAAGGTCGTCTGGCCGACGCGGAACCAGCTTTCGACGTACACCACCGTGGTGATCGTCTTCGTAGTCATCGTCATCGGTCTCGTAACCGTGATTGACTTGGGACTCAAGGAAGTCGTCGATTACGTCTTCGCCTGATCCCGCGATGGGCGCCTGAAGCGGGCGCCCGTTCGCATGTTCAACCCCTTGAAGCCAGGAAGAAGCAGCCACAGTGTCTGACCCGAACCTGAACGAGCCCGCCGAGCCCGTCGCGGCGGCAGCGGCCGACGTCGACGCGGCGGCTACGGCCGAGGTCGAGGGCGACACGGCGTCGACCGAGGACCAGGGCCCGCAGGAGATCGTCGAGGGCGCCGACGCCACCGACGAGCTCGACGCGGAGGACGCTGCCGCCGGCGAGCCCGCCGAGGAAGCCGCGGTGCGTACCGAGTCCGACGAGGAAGCCGAAGAGGCCGCCGAGGACGAGGAGCCCGTCGACCCGATCGCGGCGCTGCGCGAGGAGCTGCGCGGCCTGCCCGGCGAGTGGTACGTCATCCACACCTACGCGGGCTACGAGAAGCGCGTGAAGGCCAACCTGGAGCAGCGCGCCGTCTCGCTCAACGTCGAGGACTTCATCTACCAGGCCGAGGTGCCCGAGGAAGAGATCGTCCAGATCAAGAACGGCGAGCGGAAGAACGTCCGTCAGAACAAGCTCCCGGGCTACGTGCTCGTGCGCATGGACCTGACGAACGAGTCCTGGGGCGTCGTCCGCAACACCCCGGGCGTCACCGGCTTCGTGGGCAACGCCTACGACCCGTACCCGCTCACGCTGGACGAGATCGTCAAGATGCTCGCTCCGGAGGCCGAGGAGAAGGCCGCCAAGGAGGCCGCCGAGGCCGAGGGCAAGCCGGCGCCGCAGCGCAAGGTCGAGGTCCAGGTGCTGGACTTCGAGGTGGGCGACTCGGTCACCGTCACCGACGGCCCGTTCGCCACGCTGCAGGCCACGATCAACGAGATCAACGCCGACTCGAAGAAGGTCAAGGGCCTCGTCGAGATCTTCGGCCGCGAGACCCCGGTCGAGCTGAGCTTCGATCAGATCCAGAAGAACTGACCTCGTCAGGACACCCTGGAACAACCGCTTCCGAGCAGGTCAGGCAGGCCCTCACGGCCCGCCTGACCTGCTCGGTTTTTGGCCGCACCTCTATACCCGTTATCGTTGTGCGGTATGCCTCCATCCGGATGACCGGATGACATGGCGAAACACCTCTCACTAGGACCCGGAGAGAGCATGCCTCCCAAGAAGAAGAAGGTCACGGGGCTCATCAAGCTCCAGATCCAGGCCGGTGCCGCGAACCCGGCTCCGCCGGTCGGCCCCGCGCTGGGTCAGCACGGCGTCAACATCATGGAGTTCTGCAAGGCCTACAACGCCGCGACCGAGTCGCAGCGCGGTTGGGTCATCCCGGTGGAGATCACGGTCTACGAGGACCGTTCCTTCACCTTCATCACGAAGACCCCGCCGGCCTCCAAGATGATCCTGAAGGCCGCGGGCGTGGAGAAGGGCTCCGGCGAGCCGCACAAGACCAAGGTCGCCAAGATCACGGCCGACCAGGTCCGCGAGATCGCCACCACCAAGATGCCCGACCTGAACGCCAACGACCTGGACGCCGCGTCGAAGATCATCGCCGGCACCGCCCGTTCCATGGGCATCACGGTCGAGGGCTGATCGAGCCTCGTCGCACCAACGTGGCAGGGCCAGGCGCTGGCCCGGACCACGACTCCACCTGCCAGGCGGCACGAGCCGCATGGCGTAACTGCATTCAGGAGCAGCAGTGAAGCGCAGCAAGACTCTTCGCAACGCGGACGCGAAGATCGACCGGGAGCGTCTGTACGCCCCCCTCGAGGCCGTCCGTCTCGCCAAGGAGACCTCCTCGGCCAAGTTCGACGCGACCGTCGAGGTTGCCATGCGTCTGGGCGTTGACCCGCGCAAGGCCGACCAGATGGTCCGTGGCACCGTGAACCTCCCGCACGGCACCGGTAAGACCGCCCGGGTCCTGGTCTTCGCGACCGGCGACCGTGCTGCGGCCGCGGAAGCCGCCGGCGCCGACATCGTCGGCGCGGACGAGCTCATCGACGAGGTCTCCAAGGGCCGCCTGGACTTCGACGCCGTCGTCGCCACCCCGGACCTCATGGGCAAGGTCGGCCGCCTCGGCCGCGTGCTCGGTCCCCGTGGTCTGATGCCGAACCCGAAGACCGGCACCGTCACCCCGGATGTCACCAAGGCTGTCAACGACATCAAGGGCGGCAAGATCGAGTTCCGCGTGGACAAGCACGCGAACCTCCACTTCATCATCGGCAAGGTGTCCTTCGACGACGCCAAGCTGGTGGAGAACTACGCCGCGGCGCTCGAGGAGATCAACCGCCTCAAGCCGTCCGCCGCCAAGGGCCGGTACATCAAGAAGGCCACCATCACCACCACGATGGGCCCCGGTGTTCCGCTGGACGCCAACCGCACCCGCAACCTCCTCGTCGAGGAGGACCCGGCCGCGGTCTGAGCCTGACGGCTCGCGCGTACGCGTGAGGCCGGGCCTCGCATCGACTCTCGGTGCGGGGCCCGGCCTTTTTGTGTGCCCTGTACGGCCCTGGAGGGGCCCTTC
Source organism: Streptomyces purpurogeneiscleroticus (assembly GCF_020024005.1). Classification (NCBI taxonomy): domain Bacteria; kingdom Bacillati; phylum Actinomycetota; class Actinomycetes; order Kitasatosporales; family Streptomycetaceae; genus Streptomyces; species Streptomyces purpurogeneiscleroticus. The sequence goes on along the minus strand of NZ_NHSG01000190.1, from coordinate 15,386 downwards.
CGGCTCTCGGGGGCCGGCGCCCGGCCGGGAGAGCGGCACGCGGCCGTACGGCCGTCCTGCGGCGATTTGCCTGCGCGCTCCTGGTTCGCGTACCGTAACGGAGAAGCCAAAGACCGCTGGTTGTCTCTGTGCGCCCGTCCGGGTGTGCGGTGGCCGAAGGATCCGCTAGCTGCGGACGGCCTGCGCAGGTGAATGAGGATGAACTCCCGGAACGGATTCCGTCTCCGGTCGAGTCACGCCCCGTGCGCCTGCGCCGGGGCGTTTGTTTTGCCCAGCCCCTTCTGCGCGGTCCTCATCACCCGGAAGGAGGCCGAGGCTCATGGCAAGTCCTGACAAGGTCGCAGCTGTCGAGGAGATCACGGACAAGTTCCGTAACTCCAACGCCGCTGTCGTCACCGCGTACACCGGACTTACTGTCGCGCAGATCAAGGATCTGCGTCGTTCGCTCGGTGACAACGCTCAGTACCGTGTGGTGAAGAACACGCTGACCAAGATCGCGGCCCAGGAGGCCGGGATCTCCGTGCTGGACGAGCACCTTGTGGGCTCGACGGCCGTCGCCTTCGTGACCGGTGACCCGGTCGAGGCGGCGAAGGGTCTTCGTGACTTCGCCAAGGAGAACCAGAACCTCGTCATCAAGGGCGGTGTCTTCGAAGGGAAGGCACTCTCCGCTGACGACATCAAGAAGCTTGCGGACCTCGAGTCCCGCGAGGTTCTGCTCGCCAAGCTGGCGGGTGGCATGAAGGCGTCCATGGCCAAGGCCGCGGCGACCTTCCAGGCCCCGCTCACGAAGTTCGCCCGCACCGCGGACGCTCTTCGCAGCAAGGCCGAGCAGGGCGGTGCCGAGTAATTCGGCTCGCACATTGGCAGCCCGTCCTCAGGCACGCCTGAGGGGGAGGCCACAGCGGGCCAAACGTACGCCCGCCGACATGTACATCCGGCACCAGCCGATTTAGTGGAAGGACCGCCACCATGGCGAAGCTCAGCCAGGAAGACCTGCTCGCGCAGTTCGAGGAGATGACCCTCATCGAGCTCTCCGAGTTCGTGAAGGCCTTCGAGGAGAAGTTCGACGTCGAGGCTGCCGCCCCGGTCGCCGTTGCCGCCGCCGGCGCCCCGGGCGCCCCGGCCGCCGAGGCCGCTGAGGAGCAGGACGAGTTCGACGTCATCCTCACCGGTGCGGGCGACAAGAAGATCCAGGTCATCAAGGTCGTGCGTGAGCTGACCTCGCTGGGTCTGAAGGAGGCCAAGGACCTCGTGGACGGCACCCCGAAGCCGGTCCTCGAGAAGGTCGCCAAGGACGCCGCTGACAAGGCCAAGGAGGCCCTCGAGGGCGCCGGCGCCTCCGTCGAGGTCAAGTGACCTCTGTCAGTCGCTGACTGAACACCTCCGGGATCCCGGGCTTCGCCTGGTCCCGTGCCAAGGGCGATCACCCATGCGGGTGGTCGCCCTTCGGCGTTCCGATGTCCTTGCCGAGTTGCCGCGCACTGCCGTGCGAGTATGGTGATCTTCGTTGTCCGGCCGCGCGCCTCGTGACGATCTCCCTGGGGTGGGGGGCCTTGACGAACAGCACGCGGCGCGCAATTCTCGGGACGCGACGTCAGAAGCGATCCGGAGTCCGAGGCATGGATCGCTGACGAAGAGGGCAGTATCGATGTGCGCCCAGGGGCGCACGGCATGCAGCAGGCGCTGAGCGTGAAGAACTACAACGAGGGGTACCCCTGCTAGAGGGAGCCTTCCGGAGGAGAGATTGGGTGCAGAGCCGGTCTCCGAAAACCCGGTCTGGACATCAGTGTGCCGAGTGGCTACACTGACCCTTTGCGCTGCCTGTTAGCTGCTCCCTGCCCGTCACCAGGGGCATACCCACATCTCAGCACTGCGGACGTCACCTCCCTGACCAGGGATTTCTTCCGTTGTGTGTGAACGTGGGACCGGTACGCGCGTAGTGAGTCCGAGCCCTCGGAAGGACCCCCTCTTGGCCGCCTCGCGCAACGCCTCGACTGCCAATACGAACAACGGCGACAGCACCGCCCCGCTGCGCATCTCTTTTGCGAAGATCAAGGAGCCCCTCGGGGTTCCGAACCTCCTTGCGCTGCAGACCGAAAGCTTCGACTGGCTGCTCGGCAACGCCGCATGGAAGGGTCGCGTCGAGGCTGCGCTGGAGTCCGGTCAGGACGTCCCCACCAAGTCCGGTCTGGAGGAGATCTTCGAAGAGATCTCCCCGATCGAGGACTTCTCCGGGTCGATGTCGCTGACGTTCCGCGACCACCGCTTCGAGCCCCCGAAGAACAGCATCGACGAGTGCAAGGAGCGCGACTTCACGTACGCGGCTCCGCTCTTCGTCACCGCCGAATTCACCAACAACGAGACCGGCGAGATCAAGTCCCAGACGGTCTTCATGGGCGACTTCCCGCTCATGACCAACAAGGGCACCTTCTGCATCAACGGCACCGAGCGTGTCGTCGTTTCGCAGCTGGTCCGCTCGCCGGGCGTCTACTTCGACAGCCAGATCGACAAGACGTCCGACAAGGACATCTTCTCCGCCAAGATCATCCCGTCCCGGGGTGCCTGGCTGGAGATGGAGATCGACAAGCGTGACATGGTCGGTGTCCGCATCGACCGCAAGCGCAAGCAGTCGGTCACCGTGCTGCTCAAGGCCCTCGGTTGGACGACCGAGCAGATCCTCGAGGAGTTCGGCGAGTACGAGTCCATGCGCGCCACCCTGGAGAAGGACCACACCCAGGGCCAGGACGACGCGCTGCTCGACATCTACCGCAAGCTGCGTCCGGGCGAGCCGCCGACGCGCGAGGCCGCGCAGACGCTGCTGGAGAACCTGTACTTCAACCCGAAGCGCTACGACCTCGCCAAGGTCGGCCGCTACAAGGTCAACAAGAAGCTCGGCGGCGACGAGCCGCTGGACGCCGGCGTTCTCACCACCGACGACATCATCGCCACGATCAAGTACCTGGTGAAGCTGCACGCCGGTGAGACCGAGACGATCGGTGAGAACGGCACGGAGATCGTCGTCGAGACCGACGACATCGACCACTTCGGCAACCGCCGCCTGCGCAACGTCGGCGAGCTGATCCAGAACCAGGTCCGTACGGGTCTCGCCCGTATGGAGCGCGTCGTGCGTGAGCGCATGACCACTCAGGACGTCGAGGCGATCACGCCGCAGACCCTGATCAACATCCGGCCGGTCGTCGCCTCCATCAAGGAGTTCTTCGGCACCAGCCAGCTGTCCCAGTTCATGGACCAGACCAACCCGCTGTCGGGTCTGACTCACAAGCGTCGTCTGTCGGCGCTGGGCCCGGGTGGTCTCTCCCGTGAGCGGGCCGGCCTGGACGTGCGTGACGTGCACCCGTCGCACTACGGCCGCATGTGCCCGATCGAGACGCCCGAAGGCCCGAACATTGGTCTGATCGGTTCGCTCGCCTCGTACGGCCGGGTCAACGTCTTCGGCTTCATCGAGACGCCGTACCGCAAGGTCGTCGACGGCCAGGTCACCGAAGAGGTCGTCTACCTCACGGCCGATGAGGAAGACCGCTTCATCATCGCCCAGGCCAACGCCCCGCTGACCGACGACATGCGCTTCGCCGAGCAGCGTGTCCTGGTCCGCCGGCGTGGCGGCGAGGCCGACCTCGTCACGGTCGACGAGGTGGACTTCATGGACGTCTCGCCGCGCCAGATGGTGTCGGCCGCGACCGCCATGATCCCGTTCCTCGAGCACGACGACGCCAACCGCGCGCTCATGGGCTCGAACATGATGCGCCAGGCCGTGCCGCTGATCAAGGCCGAGGCGCCGCTGGTCGGCACCGGCATGGAGTACCGCTGCGCGGTCGACGCCGGCGACGTCATCAAGGCCGAGAAGGACGGTGTGGTCCAGGAGGTCTCCGCGGACTACATCACGGTCGCCAACGACGACGGCACGTACACCACGTACCGCGTCGCCAAGTTCACCCGCTCCAACCAGGGCACCTCCTTCAACCAGAAGGTCGTCGTGGACGAGGGCGCGCGGGTCATCGAGGGCCAGGTCCTCGCCGACGGTCCGTCCACGGACGAAGGCGAGATGGCGCTCGGCAAGAACCTGCTCGTGGCGTTCATGCCGTGGGAGGGTCACAACTACGAGGACGCGATCATCCTGTCGCAGCGCCTCGTGCAGGACGACGTCCTCTCCTCGATCCACATCGAGGAGCACGAGGTCGACGCCCGTGACACCAAGCTGGGCCCCGAGGAGATCACCCGGGACATCCCGAACGTCTCCGAGGAGGTCCTCGCCGACCTCGACGAGCGCGGCATCATCCGCATCGGTGCCGAGGTCGTCGCCGGCGACATCCTGGTCGGCAAGGTCACGCCCAAGGGTGAGACCGAGCTGACCCCGGAGGAGCGCCTGCTCCGCGCGATCTTCGGTGAGAAGGCCCGTGAGGTCCGTGACACCTCGTTGAAGGTGCCGCACGGCGAGACCGGCAAGGTCATCGGCGTCCGCGTCTTCGACCGCGAGGAGGGCGACGAGCTGCCCCCGGGCGTGAACCAGCTGGTTCGCGTGTACGTGGCGCAGAAGCGCAAGATCACCGACGGTGACAAGCTCGCTGGCCGTCACGGCAACAAGGGTGTCATCTCGAAGATCCTGCCGGTCGAGGACATGCCGTTCCTGGAGGACGGCACCCCGGTCGACATCATCCTCAACCCCCTGGGTGTCCCGTCCCGAATGAACCCGGGACAGGTCCTGGAGATCCACCTCGGCTGGCTGGCCAGCCAGGGCTGGAAGGTCGAGGGCAACGAGGAGTGGCAGCAGCGGCTGCAGGCCATCGGCGCCGACGACGTCGCGCCGCGGACCAACGTCGCCACGCCGGTCTTCGACGGTGCGCGCCAGGACGAGCTGCAGGGTCTGTTCGACTCCACGCTGCCGAACCGCGACGGCGACCGGATGGTCAAGGACACCGGCAAGGCCCGGCTGTTCGACGGCCGCTCCGGCGAGCCGTTCCCGGACCCGATCTCGATCGGGTACATGTACATCCTCAAGCTGCACCACCTGGTCGACGACAAGCTCCACGCCCGCTCGACCGGTCCGTACTCGATGATCACCCAGCAGCCGCTGGGTGGTAAGGCTCAGTTCGGTGGCCAGCGCTTCGGTGAGATGGAGGTGTGGGCGCTGGAGGCATACGGCGCCGCTTACGCCCTCCAGGAGCTGCTGACGATCAAGTCCGATGACGTGACCGGCCGCGTGAAGGTCTACGAGGCCATCGTCAAGGGCGAGAACATCCCCGAGCCCGGCATTCCCGAGTCCTTCAAGGTGCTCATCAAGGAAATGCAGTCGCTGTGCCTGAACGTGGAGGTGCTGTCCTCGGACGGCATGTCCATCGAGATGCGCGACACCGACGAGGACGTCTTCCGCGCGGCGGAGGAGCTCGGTATCGACCTGTCCCGGCGCGAGCCGAGCAGCGTCGAAGAGGTCTGACGGGTCTGGCCGGGACCTCCCAGTGAGGTCCCGGCCCCACCCCGGACCCCCTCAGACCATGATTGAGACTCGACCCTGAAAGAGGGATTGACGACAGTGCTCGACGTCAACTTCTTCGACGAGCTGCGGATCGGCCTTGCCACCGCTGACGACATCCGTCAGTGGTCCCACGGCGAGGTCAAGAAGCCGGAGACCATCAACTACCGCACCCTCAAGCCCGAGAAGGACGGCCTCTTCTGCGAGAAGATCTTCGGCCCCACTCGGGACTGGGAGTGCTACTGCGGTAAGTACAAGCGCGTCCGCTTCAAGGGCATCATCTGCGAGCGCTGCGGCGTCGAGGTCACTCGCGCCAAGGTGCGCCGTGAGCGGATGGGCCACATCGAGCTGGCCGCCCCCGTCACGCACATCTGGTACTTCAAGGGCGTTCCGAGCCGGCTGGGTTACCTGCTGGACCTCGCGCCCAAGGACCTCGAGAAGGTCATTTACTTCGCCGCCTACATGATCACGTGGGTGGACGAGGAGCGCCGTACGCGCGACCTGCCCTCGCTGGAGGCGCACGTCTCCGTCGAGCGTCAGCAGATCGAGCAGCGCCGCGACGCCGACCTGGAGGCCCGCGCCAAGAAGCTCGAGACCGACCTGGCCGAGCTGGAGGCCGAGGGCGCCAAGGCCGACGTGCGCCGCAAGGTGCGCGAGGGTGCCGAGCGCGAGATGAAGCAGCTGCGCGACCGTGCGCAGCGCGAGATCGACCGCCTGGACGAGGTCTGGAACCGCTTCAAGAACCTCAAGGTCCAGGACCTCGAGGGCGACGAGCTGCTCTACCGCGAGCTGCGTGACCGCTTCGGCACGTACTTCATGGGCGGCATGGGCGCGGCTGCCCTGCAGAAGCGCCTGGAGTCCTTCGACCTCGACGAAGAGGCCGAGAAGCTCCGCGAGATCATCCGTACCGGCAAGGGCCAGAAGAAGACCCGTGCGCTCAAGCGCCTCAAGGTCGTCTCCGCGTTCCTGCAGACCCGCAACAGCCCCAACGGCATGGTGCTGGACTGCATCCCGGTCATCCCGCCGGACCTGCGTCCGATGGTGCAGCTGGACGGTGGCCGCTTCGCGACCTCCGACCTGAACGACCTGTACCGCCGTGTGATCAACCGCAACAACCGCCTCAAGCGTCTCCTTGACCTCGGTGCCCCCGAGATCATCGTGAACAACGAGAAGCGGATGCTGCAGGAGGCCGTCGACGCGCTGTTCGACAACGGCCGCCGCGGTCGCCCGGTCACCGGTCCCGGTAACCGCCCGCTGAAGTCCCTCAGCGACATGCTGAAGGGTAAGCAGGGCCGGTTCCGTCAGAACCTGCTCGGTAAGCGTGTGGACTACTCCGCGCGTTCCGTCATCGTCGTCGGCCCGCAGCTCAAGCTGCACCAGTGCGGTCTGCCGAAGGCCATGGCGCTGGAGCTCTTCAAGCCGTTCGTGATGAAGCGCCTGGTCGACCTGAACCACGCGCAGAACATCAAGTCGGCGAAGCGGATGGTCGAGCGCGGCCGCACGGTCGTGTACGACGTCCTCGAAGAGGTCATCGCCGAGCACCCGGTTCTGCTGAACCGTGCGCCCACGCTGCACCGCCTCGGTATCCAGGCGTTCGAGCCGCAGCTGGTCGAGGGCAAGGCCATTCAGATTCACCCGCTCGTCTGCACCGCGTTCAACGCGGACTTCGACGGTGACCAGATGGCCGTGCACCTGCCGCTGTCCGCGGAGGCGCAGGCCGAGGCCCGCATCCTGATGCTGTCCTCGAACAACATCCTCAAGCCGGCCGACGGCCGTCCGGTCACCATGCCGACCCAGGACATGGTGCTGGGTCTGTTCTTCCTCACCACCGATGAGGAGGAGCGCAAGGTCATCGGTGAGGGCCGCGCGTTCGGCTCGGTCGCCGAGGCGATCATGGCGTTCGACGCCAAGGAGCTCTCGCTCCAGGCGAAGGTCGACATCCGCTTCCCGATCGGCACGGTCCCGCCCCGCGGCTGGGCCCCGCCGGCTCCGGAGGAGGGCGAACCCGAGTGGCAGCAGGGTGACAGCTTCCGGCTGCGTACGACCCTGGGCCGCGCGCTCTTCAACGAGCTGCTGCCCGAGGACTACCCGTTCGTCGACTACTCGGTGGGCAAGAAGCAGCTCTCCGCGATCGTCAACGACCTGGCCGAGCGGTACCCGAAGGTCATCGTCGCGCAGACGCTGGACAACCTGAAGGCGGCCGGCTTCCACTGGGCCACCCGCTCCGGCGTCACCGTCGCCGTCTCCGACATCGTCGTGCCGGAGGCCAAGAAGGAGATCGTCGCGGGCTACGAGGCCCAGGACGAGAAGGTCCAGAAGCAGTACGAGCGCGGTCTGATCACCAAGGACGAGCGCACTCAGGAACTGATCAACATCTGGACCAAGGCGACCAACGAGGTCGCCGAGGCGATGAACGAGAACTTCCCCAAGACGAACCCCATCTTCATGATGGTTGACTCGGGTGCCCGAGGAAACATGATGCAGATGCGGCAGATCGCCGGTATGCGTGGTCTGGTGTCGAACGCGAAGAACGAGACCATCCCGCGACCCATTAAGGCGTCGTTCCGCGAGGGTCTCTCCGTGCTGGAGTACTTCATCTCCACCCACGGTGCCCGTAAGGGTCTCGCGGACACCGCCCTCCGTACCGCCGACTCGGGTTACCTCACCCGTCGTCTCGTGGACGTCTCCCAGGACGTCATCATCCGCGAGGAGGACTGCGGCACCGAGCGCGGTCTGAAGCTGCGGATCGCCAGCAAGGGCGCCGACGGTGTCCTGCGCAAGGCGGACGACGTCGAGTCCAGCGTGTACGCCCGGATGCTCGCCGAGGATGTCGTCGTCGACGGCAAGGTCATCGCCTCGGCGAACGTGGACCTCGGTGACGTGCTCATCGACCAGCTGGTCGCGCACGGCGTCGAGGAGGTCAAGACCCGCTCGGTCCTGACCTGTGAGTCCGCGGTCGGCACCTGCGCCTTCTGCTACGGCCGTTCGCTGGCCACCGGCAAGCTGGTCGACATCGGTGAGGCCGTCGGCATCATCGCGGCCCAGTCCATCGGTGAGCCCGGTACCCAGCTGACGATGCGTACCTTCCACACCGGTGGTGTGGCGGGTGACGACATCACCCTGGGTCTGCCGCGAGTCGTCGAGCTCTTCGAGGCCCGTACGCCCAAGGGTGTCGCCCCGATCTCCGAGGCCGCCGGCCGCGTGCGGATCGAGGAGACCGAGAAGACCAAGAAGGTCGTCGTCACGCCGGACGACGGCAGCGACGAGACGTCCTACGGCGTCTCCAAGCGTGCCCGTCTGCTGGTGAGCGAGGGTGACCACGTCACGGTCGGCCAGCCGCTGACCGTCGGTGCGATCAACCCGCACGACGTGCTGCGCATCCTCGGCCAGCGTGCGGTCCAGGTCCACCTGGTCGGCGAGGTCCAGAAGGTCTACAACAGCCAGGGCGTGGCGATCCACGACAAGCACATCGAGATCATCATCCGGCAGATGCTGCGCCGCGTGACGATCATCGAGTCCGGCGACGCGGAGCTGCTGCCGGGCGAGCTCGTGGAGCGCTCGAAGTTCGAGGGCGAGAACCGTCGTGTCGTGGCGGAGGGTGGCCACCCGGCTTCCGGCCGTCCGCAGCTGATGGGTATCACCAAGGCTTCGCTGGCCACCGAGTCGTGGCTGTCGGCGGCGTCCTTCCAGGAGACGACCAGGGTCCTGACCGACGCGGCGATCAACGCCAAGTCGGACTCCCTGATCGGCCTCAAGGAGAACGTCATCATCGGTAAGCTCATCCCGGCCGGTACGGGCCTGTCCCGCTACCGCAACATCCGGGTCGAGCCCACCGAGGAAGCCAAGGCCGCGATGTACTCGGCCGTCGGCTACGACGACATCGACTACTCGCCGTTCGGCACCGGCTCCGGCCAGGCCGTCCCGCTGGAGGACTACGACTACGGTCCGTACAACCAGTAAGCGGTAGCTGGCGGCGGCCGGTCCCGTAAGGGCGAAACGCGAAACGCAGGGCGGTCATCCTCATGTTGGATGACCGCCCTGCGGTCTGTGAGGGATGATGGGGCCATCAGGGCTCCGGCCGGGGGGAGGTCTCACAGGTGGCGTTCGAACCGTGGCAGGGGGGCCGGCCGGCCCAACCGCCTCGTCAGATGCCCGCGATGCGCGCCGCGCACGCGGACCGGGAGCGGGCGGTCGATGTACTGAAGGCGGGGTTCGCCGAGGGGCGGCTCTCGCAGCGCGAGTACGAGGAGCGGGTGGAGCGCGCCTATCAGGCGCTGACCTACGCCGACCTGCAGTTACTGGTGGGGGACCTGCCGCAGGGACCGGTACCGCAGCCGCCGATGATGCTGCCGCAGCCGATGGTCCCGCCGACGTTCCTGCCGATGCCGCAGCCGAGGACCAATCCGTCCGCGACCGGCTCCATGATCTGTGGCCTGCTCACCCCGCTGACCTGGGGAGTGTCCGCGATCCCGGCGGTGATCCTGGGGCACAAGGCACGGACGGAGATCCGGCGGAGCGGCGAGCGGGGCGACGGCATGGCGCTGACCGGCGTGGTGCTGGGCTGGCTGGCCATCGGGGGCTGGTGCCTCGTGATGCTGGTCACGCTGCTGGCGCTGCTGCCGAAGACCTGAGGGCGGCGCCGCGGTCACCGCGGCCCGCAGGACACGCCGTGGGGCGCGGTCGGAACGGGGCCGGAGACCTTCTTCCGTCGACGCGGTCGGCGCACTACGGTGGCGGCAGCGCCGAAGGAGTCCGGCGTGTCCTACGCGTGTGCATTTGTTTTGACCGCAGCCCATGCGGTAGGTACGCTCTGACCTTGTGCCTGGGGTGTCCCTGGCCTGCCGTGCGCGCATCTCCCTCAGCCTTCGGGCGGGCGGTGCCGGTGCGCACGAAGCCGGGTCTCGACACCGTAATCCGCTGCTCCTCGTTCCAGCGAGGGTTCTGCGGTATTCGACACACCCGACCTCGTGGGTCGGCGAAGTTCCAGGTTAGCTTTACCGAGACTGGCACACAGAAACCGGAGAAACGGTGCCTACGATCCAGCAGCTGGTCCGCAAGGGCCGGCAGGACAAGGTCGAGAAGAACAAGACGCCCGCACTTGAGGGTTCTCCCCAGCGCCGCGGCGTCTGCACGCGTGTTTTCACCACCACCCCGAAGAAGCCGAACTCGGCCCTGCGTAAGGTCGCGCGTGTGCGTCTGACCAGCGGCATCGAGGTCACCGCTTACATTCCGGGTGAGGGCCACAACCTGCAGGAGCACTCGATCGTGCTCGTGCGTGGCGGTCGTGTGAAGGACCTGCCGGGTGTTCGGTACAAGATCATCCGCGGCTCCCTCGACACGCAGGGCGTCAAGAACCGCAAGCAGGCTCGCAGCCGCTACGGCGCCAAGAAGGAGAAGTAAGAATGCCTCGTAAGGGCCCCGCCCCGAAGCGCCCGGTCATCATCGACCCGGTCTACAACTCTCCTCTGGTGACCTCCCTCATCAACAAGGTGCTGCTGAACGGAAAGCGCTCCACCGCTGAGCGCATCGTTTACGGCGCCATGGAGGGCCTGCGTGAGAAGACCGGCAACGACCCGGTCATCACGCTGAAGCGCGCGCTGGAGAACATCAAGCCGACCCTCGAGGTCAAGTCCCGCCGTGTCGGTGGCGCGACCTACCAGGTTCCGGTCGAGGTCAAGCCGGGTCGCGCGTCGACCCTGGCGCTGCGCTGGCTCGTGGGTTACTCCCGCGCCCGCCGCGAGAAGACCATGACCGAGCGCCTCATGAACGAGCTGCTGGACGCCTCGAACGGCCTCGGCGCTTCGGTCAAGAAGCGCGAGGACACGCACAAGATGGCCGAGTCCAACAAGGCCTTCGCGCACTACCGCTGGTAGTCGCTACCCACATCGAGACCGAGAGAAGACGAAAGCCTTATGGCTACCACTTCACTTGACCTGGCCAAGGTCCGCAATATCGGGATCATGGCCCACATCGACGCGGGCAAGACGACGACCACCGAGCGGATCCTGTTCTACACCGGTGTTTCGTACAAGATCGGTGAGGTCCACGACGGCGCCGCCACGATGGACTGGATGGAGCAGGAGCAGGAGCGTGGCATCACGATCACCTCTGCTGCCACCACCTGTCACTGGCCGCTGAACAACGTCGACCACACCATCAACATCATCGACACCCCGGGTCACGTCGACTTCACCGTCGAGGTGGAGCGCTCCCTGCGCGTGCTCGACGGTGCCGTGACGGTGTTCGACGGCGTTGCCGGCGTTGAGCCCCAGTCCGAGACGGTGTGGCGTCAGGCGGACCGCTACGGCGTGCCGCGTATCTGCTTCGTCAACAAGCTCGACCGCACCGGCGCCGAGTTCCACCGCTGCGTCGACATGATCGTGGACCGCCTGGGCGCGACCCCGATCGTCATGCAGCTGCCGATCGGCACCGAGGCGGACTTCAAGGGCGTCGTCGACCTCGTCAGCATGAAGGCCCTGGTCTGGTCGGCCGAGGCCGCCAAGGGCGAGATGTACGACACCGTCGACATCCCGGACACCCACCTCGAGGCTGCCGAGGAATGGCGCGGCAAGCTCCTTGAGGCCGTCGCCGAGAACGACGAAGAGATGATGGAGCTGTACCTGGAGGGCACCGAGCCCACCGTGGACCAGCTGCACGAGGCGATCCGTCGCATCACCATCAGCTCCGGCAAGGGCGGCGACACCACCGTCACCCCCGTGTTCTGTGGCACCGCCTTCAAGAACAAGGGTGTCCAGCCGCTGCTCGACGCGGTCGTGCGCTACCTCCCGTCGCCGCTGGACGTCGAGGCCATCGAGGGCCACGCCGTCAACAATGCGGACGAGATCATCAAGCGCCGTCCCTCCGAGGAAGAGCCGCTGGCCGCGCTCGCCTTCAAGATCGCGAGCGACCCGCACCTCGGCAAGCTCACCTTCATCCGGGTCTACTCGGGTCGCCTGGAGTCCGGCACGCAGGTGCTGAACTCCGTCAAGGGCAAGAAGGAGCGCATCGGCAAGATCTACCGGATGCACGCGAACAAGCGTGAGGAGATCGAGTCGGTGGGTGCCGGTGACATCGTCGCCGTCATGGGTCTGAAGCAGACCACCACCGGTGAGACCCTCTGTGACTCCGCCAACCAGGTGATCCTGGAGTCGATGGAGTTCCCGGCCCCGGTCATCCAGGTCGCCATTGAGCCCAAGTCCAAGGGCGACCAGGAGAAGCTGGGTGTCGCCATCCAGCGCCTCGCCGAGGAGGACCCGAGCTTCCAGGTCCACACCGACGAGGAGACCGGCCAGACCATCATCGCGGGTATGGGCGAGCTGCACCTCGACGTGCTGGTCGACCGTATGAAGCGTGAGTTCCGGGTCGAGGCCAACGTCGGTAAGCCGCAGGTCGCGTACCGCGAGACGCTGCGCAAGACCGTCGAGAAGATCGACTACACGCACAAGAAGCAGACTGGTGGTTCCGGCCAGTTCGCGAAGGTGCAGATCTCGGTCGAGCCTCTCGAGGGCGATGGCTACGAGTTCGAGAACAAGGTCACCGGTGGCCGCATCCCGCGGGAGTACATCCCGTCCGTGGACGCGGGCTGCCAGGAGGCCATGGAGTTCGGTGTTCTCGCCGGCTACCCGCTGACCGGTGTGCGCGTCACGCTCCACGACGGTGCCTTCCACGAGGTCGACTCCTCCGAGATGGCGTTCAAGATCGCCGGTTCGATGGCCTTCAAGGAGGCTGCGCGCAAGGCTTCCCCGGCCCTGCTCGAGCCGATGATGAAGGTCGAGGTCACCACGCCCGAGGACTACATGGGCGACGTGATCGGCGACATCAACTCCCGCCGTGGACAGATTCAGTCCATGGAGGACCGCCACGGTGCCAAGCTCGTCACGGGCCTGGTTCCGCTCTCGGAGATGTTCGGCTACGTCGGAGACCTCCGCAGCAAGACGTCGGGTCGCGCGAGCTACTCGATGCAGTTCGACTCCTACGCCGAGGTTCCGCGGAACGTCGCCGAGGAGATCATCGCGAAGGCCAAGGGCGAGTAAGACCCGTCTCGTCAGAGTCGGACCCCGACACGCTTTAGGCTTGACACCGACCGGTGGGGCAAACCGCGTTTATCGCGTGGAATGCCCCGCCGGCCGGCACCCCAGCAAAGATCACCTGGCGCCGATGAGTAAGGCGTACAGAACCACTCCACAGGAGGACCCCAGTGGCGAAGGCGAAGTTCGAGCGGACTAAGCCGCACGTCAACATCGGCACCATCGGTCACATCGACCACGGTAAGACGACCCTTACCGCGGCGATCACCAAGGTGCTGCATGACGCGTTCCCGGACCTGAACGAGGCCTCGGCCTTCGACATGATCGACAAGGCGCCGGAAGAGCGCCAGCGTGGTATCACCATCTCGATTGCGCACGTCGAGTACCAGACGGAGAACCGTCACTACGCCCACGTCGACTGCCCCGGTCACGCGGACTACATCAAGAACATGATCACGGGTGCGGCGCAGATGGACGGCGCCATCCTCGTGGTTGCCGCCACCGACGGCCCGATGCCGCAGACCAAGGAGCACGTGCTCCTGGCCCGCCAGGTCGGCGTTCCCTACATCGTTGTCGCCCTGAACAAGGCCGACATGGTGGACGACGAGGAGATCCTGGAGCTCGTCGAGCTCGAGGTCCGTGAGCTCCTCTCCGAGTACGAGTTCCCGGGCGACGAGCTCCCGGTCGTCAAGGTCTCGGCGCTGAAGGCGCTCGAGGGCGACGCCGAGTGGGGCAAGTCGGTCCTGGACCTGATGAAGGCCGTCGACGAGGCCATCCCGGCCCCGGAGCGCGACACCGACAAGCCGTTCCTGATGCCGATCGAGGACGTCTTCACCATCACCGGTCGCGGTACGGTCGTCACCGGCCGTATCGAGCGCGGTGTGCTGAAGGTCAACGAGAACGTCGACATCATCGGCATCAAGACCGAGAAGACCTCCACCACGGTCACCGGCATCGAGATGTTCCGGAAGCTGCTGGACGAGGGCCAGGCCGGTGAGAACGTCGGTCTGCTGCTCCGCGGCATCAAGCGCGAGGACGTCGAGCGCGGCCAGGTCATCATCAAGCCCGGTTCGGTCACCCCGCACACCGAGTTCGAGGCCCAGGCGTACATCCTGTCGAAGGACGAGGGTGGCCGTCACACCCCGTTCTTCAACAACTACCGCCCGCAGTTCTACTTCCGTACCACGGACGTGACCGGCGTCGTGACCCTCCCCGAGGGCACCGAGATGGTCATGCCGGGCGACAACACCTCCATGTCCGTCCAGCTGATCCAGCCGGTCGCCATGGAGGAGGGCCTGAAGTTCGCCATCCGTGAGGGTGGCCGGACCGTCGGCGCCGGCCAGGTCACCAAGATCACCAAGTAATCACTTACTTGATGGTCGGGTAGACCCGGCGCTCCCAGGAGCACCGAGCCTCGGCTCATGAGCAGGGCCCGTACGACTTCGGTCGTGCGGGCCCTGCTTGCTTTGCGCCGCGCGTTCATGGTCCGTCGGCGGGCGCAAGGTCGTCAGGAGGTGGCGGGCGGCCGGGAGGGACGCGCCGGTGCCCAGGGAGGCGACGGCGTCCACGGCTCCGTGGCGGACGTACAGCTCGCGGGTGCGGGCCCTGCGGTCGGTGACCAGGGTGCGGCCGGCGCCGTCGTCCGCGCAGGTGACGGACGGGCTCAGGGACGGGTCGCAGGCGGCGTCGTAGGGGTGACTGCCGTCCTTGGGGGCGTGGTTGATGCGCAGGACGATCGCCTCGCCCGTGGGCTTGGCGTAGCGGGTGACGAAGGCGGTCGTGTTGCTGAGTACCAGCGCGGGGCCGTCGTACCCCGGTGGGCGGTCGCCGATCAGGGTGAGGCGGGTGAGGGGGAGCCGCGGGGGAGGGGC
>NZ_NHSG01000189.1:0-5989 GCF_020024005.1 Streptomyces purpurogeneiscleroticus | reverse complement strand
GCCAGCGCCGCGTCGGTCAGGCCCGGCGGCGCGGCCAGCACGATCGCGTGGCCCGGGAAGTGCCGGCGCACAGCGCGCAGCGCGGGCACCCCGGCCAGCAGGTCACCCAGGCCCAGCGCGCGCAGCACCAGCAGGCGGGGGCGGGGCGAGGCGGGTCCGGTCGGTACGTCGGCGGAGGTCATCACACCACCCTGTCGGCCGTGGCGCCGGGCAGCGGGTCGCCGTGCGGCTCGGCGAGCCCGCCCCCGGCGGCGCGCTCGGCCAGCTTGGTGCTGGACCGTCCGTCCAGGTACGGCAGCAGCATGACCTGGCCTCCCCAGCCCTCCAGTACCTCCGTCTCCGGCATCCGGGTCAGGGCGTAGTCGCCGCCCTTGACCCAGATGTGCGGGCGCAGGTCCTGGAGTACCTGCTCGGGGGTGTCCTCCTCGAAGACGGTGACGGCGTCGACGCAGCCCAGCGCCTGGAGCACCCGCACCCGGTCGGCCTCGGGCACGATGGGCCGTTCGTCGCCCTTGCGGCGGCGTACGGACGAGTCGGAGTTCAGGCACACGATGAGGCAGTCGCCTGCCCGGCGGGCGGCCTGGAGCAGTGCGACGTGCCCGGCGTGCAGCAGGTCGAAGCAGCCGCCGGCCGCGACGACGGTGCCGCCGGCGGCGCGCACCCGGGCCGCGAGTTCGGTGGCGCTCTCGCCGCCGCCCTGTGGTGCGGCCGCGGCGGTGAAGTGGGTGGTGAAGCCGTGTGCGCCGCCGTCCTCGACGAACTGGGTGGCCGCGTGCACCGCGCCCTGTACGGCGTCCTCGGGCAGCGCCTCGTCGGCCAGCAGCCCGGCGGCGCAGGCGGCGAAGCAGTCCCCGGCGCCGCAGGCGTCGCCCTGCGCGCTCCACGGTGCGGGCACCAGCATGGGCGCCTCGCCGTGCGTCAGGAGTGCGCCGCGCTCCCCCATCGTCACGGCCACCGAGGCGGCCTTCCAGGACCGCAGCAGCGTGCGGGCGTCGGCCGCCGCCTGCGCGAGCTGGACGCGCGCGCCGTCGGAAGCCGGCTCGTCGCGGCCGGGGCGGGCGCGAGCAGTGATCGGACGGGCGTCCTCGGCGAGGGCGGTGGCGAAGGTGCGCGCCTCGGTGGCCGCCGGAGTGGCCAGCTTCACGCCCGGGACGGGCGGCTGCCCGTTGGGGTGCGGGTCCCAGACGAGGGGTACGTGCCGGGCGGCGCGGGCGAGTGCCGGGCGTACGGCGTCGGCGGTGCCCCGGCCGTAGTCCGCGACGAGCACGGCGTCGGCGGCGGCGATGGCCTGCTCGGCCTCCTCCGTCGCGCCGCCCGCCCGGCCGTCGCCCTCGTCCAGGCGGAGCAGCGGACGGTCCCGTGCCATCAGCCGGGTCTTGCTGGACAGCGCGCCGGACAGCGGGAGTTCCACGAGCCGGACCCGGTCGGAGAGCAGCCGGCGCAGGGTGCGGCTGGTCTCGTCGTCGCCGAGCGCGGTGACGAAGGTGACCTCGCGGCCGTCCTCGGCCGCCAGGCAGGCGGCGAGCGCCGCGCCGCCCGGCCGGACGGTGCGGCGCAGTCCCTTCAGCACGGGTACCGGCGCGTCGGGCGCCAGGCGTTCGGCGCGTCCGGAGAGGTCGTGGTCGAGCAGGCTGTCGCCGACGACGAGCAGCGGGGCGTTACGGCTCATGCTTCCTCCACCCGTACGGTGTCCAGGGCCGGTTCCTGGCGTACGGCACCGTCCTGCCGGGCGACGGTCCGGTCGAACGCCTCGCAGAGCATGTGGACGGCGACCAGGTGGAGTTCCTGGACGGTGGCGGGCACCGGCGCGTCCACGCACAGCGCCTCGTCCCCGGCCGCCTCCAGCGGGTTGGGGGCCGGCCCGGTCAGCGCCCAGACGGTCATGCCGATGCGGCGGGCCTCGGTGGCGGCGGTCAGCAGGTTGGCGCTGGCGCCGCTGGTGGACATCAGCAGCAGGACGTCGCCGGGTCGGCCGTGGGCGCGGGTCTGCCGGGCGAACACCTCCTGCACGCCGTAGTCGTTGGCGATGGCGGTGGTGGAGGAGGTGTCGGCGTGCAGTGCGAGCGCCGAGTAGGCCGGGCGGTCCTCGCGGTACCGGCCGACGAGTTCGGCGGTGAGGTGCTGGGCCTGGGCCGCGCTGCCGCCGTTGCCGGCGACCAGCAGCCGGGCGCCCCGGCCGAGGCGGTCGGCGAGGCGGCAGCCCCAGGATTCGAGGCGGGAGGCGGAAGCGCGGAAGCGGGCCAGCGCGTCCTGCAGTTCGTCGCAGTGCCGGCCGTCGTCGAGTGCGGTCATCGGGCCACCCCCGAGAGTGCGGGTACGGAGAGCAGGCCGTCGTAGACGGCGGCGACGCCTTGGGCGACGCGGTCCCAGGTGTAGCGGTCCAGGGCGCGTTCGCGGCCCGCGGCGCCGAGGCGGGCGAGCAGTTCGGGGTCGGCCAGCAGGTTCCGGATGATCCGGTCCAGGCCGTGCTCCTCGACGGGCGGGACGAGGACGCCGGTGACGCCGTCGACGACCGTGTCGAGGTGCCCGCCGACGGCGGTGGCGACCACCGGGGTGCGGCAGGCCATCGCCTCGATGGGGACGATGCCGAACGGCTCGTAGCGCGGCAGGGAGAGCACCAGGTCGGCGCTGGACATCAGGGCGGGCATCTCCTCGTGCGAGACCCGGCCCAGCAGCCGTACCCGCTCGCTCACGCCGTGCTCCTCGGCCACCTTGCGCAGCCGGTTCGCCTCGGGGTCGTCGAAGAGCAGCGGCTCGTCCGGCCCTCCGGCGATGAGCAGTTCGGCGCCCGGGATGCCGGCGAGGGCGCGGATGGCCCGGTCGAAGCCCTTGCGGGGGACGAGCCGGCCGACGGCGAGCAGCCGTTTGGGGGCGTCCGGGTGCCGGGCGTCGGGGACGGGCGCGAAGTGGGTGGTGTCCACGCCGCACGGCACCACGCGTACGTGGCTGCGCGGGATGCCCATCGCGAGCAGCTCGCCGACCTCGTCGGAGCAGGTCGCGAGGACGCGGCGGCAGGTTCTGCCGATACGGGCCTCGGTCTCGATGCGCTCGGGCGGGCTGGTGTCGTCCGAGCCCTGGTAGCGCCGCTTGACGGTGCCGAGCGCGTGGTACGTCTGGACGACCGGGATGCCCAGTTCGCGGGCGCCGGCCAGGGCCGCCGTGCCCGACATCCAGAAGTGCGCGTGCACGAGGCCGGGCGGCGCGGCGGCCCAGGTGCGCGCCAGGTAGCGGCCGAACTCCGGCATGTGGGCTGGCAGTTCGTCCTTCGGTACGGGGGCCGGGGGGCCTGCTGGTACGTGGACGACCTTGAAGCCGTCGTGGGTGGTGACCGTGTGCGCCAGTGCGGGATCGTCACGCCGGGTGTAGACCGTGACGTCGTGCCCGCGGCGGACGAGGTGCCGGGCGAGCTGTGCCACGTACACGTTCTGACCGCCCGCGTCCGGCCCGCCGAGTGCGGCCAGCGGGCTGGCGTGCTCGGAGACCATGGCGACGTGGGGGGCGGATGCTTCGTGCTTCATCGCGTGACCTCTTTCATGAGTTGATCCCAGTCGTCCAGGAAGCGCCCCACCCCATAGCGGGCCTGTACGGCGGCCCTCGCTTCCCGGCCCGTCCGTTCGGCGAGGTCCCGGTCGGCGGTGAAGGCGCGGACCGCGTCGGTCAGCGTCTCCAGCCGGTTCGAGACCACCCCGGCCCCCTCGGGGACGGCCTCGCGTACCTCGGTGGTGTCCAGTGCCACGACGGGCATCCCGAGGAACATTGCTTCCAGGAGCGAGAGCCCGAGCGAGGTCCAGCGGATCGGGTGTACGTACACCCGGCACTGGGCCAGCGCTGTGTGCAGCTCGTCCTGCGGCAGGTCACGGGTGCGGCACCGGTCCGGCGACAGGCCCAGGTGGCGGGCCAGCCCGTCGGTGCGCATGCCGAAGACGTCCAGCGGCGCCGCGGCGGCGAACCGCGGCAGCAGGTCGGTACCGGTGGTACGGCCGCGCCGCACCGGTTCGTTGACGACGACGGCGGCCCGCTGCTCCGCGCCGGTCCAGCGCGGGCCCGGGTCGATGATGCCGTGCTCCACGACGGTGGTCGGGGCGCGGCCGTTGTCCCACATCAGCCGGTTGAAGTGGGTGACGTGGACGAGCGGGATGTCGTCCCGGTCGGCGAGCGGATGACGGGTGTCCACGGGTGTCTCGTGCGGGCTGTTGTGCTCGACGTAGACCGCGGGCACGTCGCGTCCCGGACGCCGCCCGGTCCATTCGTACGCCAGCTCCACCTCGTGCGGGCGTTGCAGGACCATCAGGTCGATGTCGGCCTCGCGCAGCTGCTCCGGGGAGAGTTCCTGGACGGTGGCCGGCCAGTCCCAGGTCCGGGCGCGGCCCAGGCCGTCCGGGCCGCGGTCCGGTGTCACCGGGACCAGGTAGGTGTGGGCCCCCTGGACGAATGCGGTGATCCAGGAGCCGTGCACATGCCAGATGAGGATGTTCATGTGCTCTCCTTGAGCAGTTTCTGCACGGCGAGCACCACGTCGGTCGCGGTGACGTCGTCCAGGCAGGGGTGTCCTGGCTGCGGGCAGTGCCGCGCGCGGGTCCCGGCGCACGGCGCCTGCTGGTCGCCGAGGAGGATCGTCGGCACTCCGTACGGCGCCCACCGCTCGGCGGGTACCACGGGAGCGAACAGCGACACGACGGGCGTGCCGACGGCCGCGGCCAGGTGCGCGGGCCCGGTGTTCCCACTGACCACGACGTCGGCGGAGCGCAGTACTCCGGCCAGGCTCCGGGAGTCGGTCTGCCCGCCGAGGTCGCGCGCCGCCTCGCCGCTGACCTCCCGGGTCAGCGCGGTCTCGTCGGGGCCGCCGGTGACGATGACGCGGTGGCCCGCGTCGGCGAGCGCGGCGACCGCCTCGGCGCAGCGGTACGGACTCCAGGCGCGGGCCGGTGCGCTGGCGCCGGGGTGCACCACGACGTACGGGCCGTTGCCGGTGAGGCCCACGGTGTCCGGCGGCGGGAGCACGCGCAGCCGGCCGTCGTCGCGGGGCTCGGGGACGAAGCCGAGCGCGGCCGCGGTGTCGAGCGCGGCCTCGGCCTCGTGCCGGTCCGGCAGCCGGCGGTGGCGGACGTCCAGCAGCCGCCCGGGGTGGTCGCGGCTGTCGGCGCCGATCCGGCCGACGCGGGCCATCCGCAGCAGCAGGGCAGCGGGCAGCGGGCTCTGGTGGAAGGAGGTGAGGATGAGGGCCGTGTCGTACGCGCCCTCGCGCACCCGGCGGATCAGTCCCTCCACGTCGGCGTCCTCGACGCTCGGCGGGCTGAAGCCCTCCCAGGGCGCCTCCCACACCAGTACCTCGTCGACCCCGGGCAGCATCCGCGCCGCGGCCTCGCCGCGCGGCCCGCACACCATGGTCACGTGCTCGGACTGCGCGGCGACCGCCCGGACGGCCGGGCCGGCCAGCAGCACGTCGCCGAAGCTGTCGAGGCGTACCACGAGTGATTTCACCGGTCCCACCCCCAGGATTCCGCGGCGGCGACGGGCGCGGTCTCCGGGCCGTGGCCGAGCAACTGCCGTACGGCGCTGAGCACGTCGGGCGCGGTGTGCGGCGCGGCGGTGACCTCTTCGGCGCGGGTGACGGCGTTGGGGACGAGGACGGCGCGGGCACCGGCGGCCTGTGCGGCCAGCACGTCGGCGCCGATGTCCCCGATCACCACGCACTTCTCGGCCGGTACGGCGAGCCGCCGGGCCGCCTCGATGACCAGGCCGGGCTTGGGCTTGCGGCAGTGGCAGCCGGCCTCGGGGTGGTGCGGGCAGTACACCCACGTGCCGAAGCCGCCGAGGGCGTCGTCCACCCGGGCGTTGACCAGGCGTACCTGATTCTCGGTGAGCAGGCCGCGGCCCACGCCCGACTGGTTGCTGACGACGGCGGTCGGGATGCCCGCGGCGCGCAGCAGCCGGAGCGCTTCGGGCACTCCGGGCAGCACGCGCACCAGCCGCGGGTCACTGTTGTAGG
>NZ_NHSG01000188.1:0-16003 GCF_020024005.1 Streptomyces purpurogeneiscleroticus | reverse complement strand
GGCCGGGGGTGGAGGCCGGGCATGCGAGCGGTTCGCGCGCGGCTCCGCCGGGTAATCCCCCGGTGGGGGCATGGGTTCGTTCGATTCGCCCCGTAGGCGCCGGTAGGCTCGCCCCATGCTCTGGCCCATGATCGCCATCGCCCTCGGCTTCCTCGGCCTCGCCGTCCTCGGTGTACTGGCCGTCCGTGTCTTCGTGGAGGTGCGCAGGCTGGCCCGGCAGGTGGACGAGACCTCCCGCCGGATCCAGTACGCCGCGCAGGACCTGGAGCGGGCCGCCGGGCCGCTGGCCGGGGACGCCGGAGCGATGGCGGGCCCGGGGGCCGAGAGGGTCTGAAATCGGCCGCGCCGGGGCGGTACGCTGCTGGAAGCGGGCTGACGGACGAGGCACGGCCCGCAATCGGGAGTATGCACAGGGATTGCCGTCGGTTAACCCCCGCGCGTTACGATCGCTGGCAGCACGGCGAAACGGACGCTTGTCCGACCAGTCGGGCAGCCCCACCCCAGCCGCCTCGGTGAGAAGGTAAACACTTATGTTCACTGGAAAGATCGGCGCTCCCGAGATCATCCTCATCCTCGTCGTCGTCATCCTCCTGTTCGGCGCCAAGAAGCTTCCCGAGATGGCCCGTTCTCTCGGCAAGTCGGCACGCATCCTGAAGA
Organism: Streptomyces purpurogeneiscleroticus; assembly: GCF_020024005.1. Taxonomy (NCBI): domain Bacteria; kingdom Bacillati; phylum Actinomycetota; class Actinomycetes; order Kitasatosporales; family Streptomycetaceae; genus Streptomyces; species Streptomyces purpurogeneiscleroticus. The sequence goes on along the minus strand of NZ_NHSG01000188.1, from coordinate 15,346 downwards.
GCGAGGCCAAGGCGATGAAGTCGGAGGGCTCGCAGTCGCAGTCCGCGCCGTCGGACCCGCCGAACGACGCACAGGGCGAGACCCCCAAGACGATCCAGGCGTCGCCCGGTGATGTGAACAGCTCCCGCCCGGTCGCCGAGCCGACCGACAGCACGACCAAGCGCTGACCCAGGGCCGACTGGGGCGGCGGCCCGGTTCCGCTGCCCGCCGCACGAGATGAGGACGTGGGTTGCTCAAGTCTGCCCCTAAGAAGGACAAGAAGGACAGGGACCCCGAGGGCCGGATGCCCCTCGCGGAGCACCTGCGCGAGCTGCGCAACCGGCTCGCGAAGTCCGTGCTGGCCATCGTGGTGGCGAGCGTCGTCTCGGCGTTCTTCTACAACGACATCATCAACCTGATCACCAAGCCGGTGCTTCAGTCGGTGGGCTGCAACCTCTCCTTCGGTGAACTGGCGCAGAAGCAGGGCGGCGAGACCTGCGCCCGCATCGTGATGATGGACCTGCTCGGGCCCTTCACCCTGGCGCTCAAGGTCTCCCTGATGGCCGGCCTGATCCTCTCGGCGCCGGTCTGGCTGTACCAGCTCTGGGCGTTCCTCGCGCCCGGCCTGCACCGCAGCGAGAAGAAGTACGCGCTCAGCTTCGTGGCCGCCGGCTTCCCGCTGTTCATGATCGGCGGTTACTTCGCCTACGCGGTGCTGCCGACCACCGCCAAGGTCCTCATCGACTTCACGCCGATCGGCATCGACAACCTCCTGCCGCTGGACAAGCTGCTCGACCTGGTGACCAGGATGGTCGTCGTCTTCGGCCTGTCCTTCGAGATGCCGCTGCTGCTGGTCCTGCTGAACTTCGGCGGTGTGATCTCCGGCAAGCGCATGCTCGGCTGGTGGCGCGCCATGATCATGGGCATCACGCTCTTCTCGGCGATCGCCACGCCCAGCACCGACCCGCTCACGATGATCGCGCTTGCCGCGCCGATCGTGGTCCTCTACTTCGCCGCGGTGCTGGTCTCCCTGGTGAACGACGGCCGCAGGGCGCGTGCCGTCGCCGCGGGCCCCGCCGACGACGAAGCCTCCGAGCTGGACCTCACCCCCGACGACATCGGCGCCATCGAGTCCGTCGACGCCCCGCGCGCCCTCCCCGAGCAGTCCGGCTCCGGCCGCGCCCTGGAGTCCCGCCGGGAAGACATGGACGACATCACGTAGCCCGCCCGCCTCCCCGGGAAGCGGGCGCAGGGGGCGCGGGTCGTTAAAGATCGCGTGACTGTCAGAGGTGGCCGGTAGGCTCGTAGACACGATGACCGAGGACATGTCCCCTGCTGAGCGCTATGCCGCCGCGCGAACGCGCGCGGCCGAGCAGGCCACCGCACTCTTCCCTTTCAAGGAGATGTACGACTTCGGACTGGACGCGTTCCAGATCGAGGCGTGCGAGGCCCTGGAAGCCGGTAAGGGTGTGCTGGTCGCCGCTCCGACCGGATCCGGTAAGACGATTGTCGGCGAGTTCGCCGTCCACCTGGCCCTGAGACAGGGCCGCAAGTGTTTTTACACCACCCCTATCAAGGCCCTTTCGAACCAGAAGTACCAGGACCTGGTCAAGCGGTACGGCGCGGAGAAGGTCGGCCTGCTGACCGGCGACAACAGCGTCAACGGCGACGCACCGGTGATCGTGATGACCACCGAAGTGCTGCGCAACATGCTGTATGCCGGTTCCCAGGCGCTGCGCGGCCTCGGCTATGTGGTCATGGACGAGGTGCATTACCTCTCCGACCGCTTCCGTGGCGCCGTGTGGGAAGAGGTGATCATTCACCTCCCCGACTCCGTGACGCTCGTGTCGCTCTCGGCCACGGTCTCCAACGCCGAGGAGTTCGGCGACTGGCTGGACACCGTCCGCGGCGACACGGAGGTGATCGTTTCGGAGCACCGCCCCGTGCCGCTGTGGCAGCACGTGCTCGCGGGGCGCCGGATGTACGACCTGTTCGAGGAGCGGGACGGCGCCGAGCCCGGCCAGGGCAAGCGCGAGGTCAACCCCGACCTGGTGCGGCTGGCCCGGATGGAGAACAGCCGCCCCACCTTCGGCCGGGACAAGCGCCGCGGTCGCAATAACCTGCGGGAGGCCGACCGCGAGCGGGAGCGGCGCCAGCGCAGCCGGATCTGGACGCCCAGCCGCGCCGAGGTGATCGACCGGCTGGACAATGAGGGCCTGCTCCCGGCGATCACGTTCATCTTCAGCCGGGCCGGCTGCGAGTCGGCGGTCCAGCAGTGCCTGTACTCGGGCCTGCGGCTGAACGACCAGGCGGCGCGGGAGAAGGTCCGCAAGATCGTCGAGGCCCGCACGGCCGGCATCCCCGACGAGGACCTGCACGTCCTCGGCTACTTCGAGTGGCTGGAGGGTCTGGAGCGCGGCATCGCGGCGCACCACGCCGGCATGCTGCCCACCTTCAAGGAGGTGGTCGAGGAGCTGTTCCTGAAGGGCCTGGTCAAGGCGGTCTTCGCGACGGAGACCCTGGCCCTGGGCATCAATATGCCGGCGCGTTCGGTGGTCCTGGAGAAGCTCGTCAAGTGGAACGGCGAGCAGCACGCGGACATCACCCCCGGCGAGTACACGCAGCTCACCGGCCGGGCCGGGCGGCGCGGCATCGACGTCGAGGGCCACGCGGTGGTGCTGTGGCAGCGCGGCATGGACCCGGCCGCGGTCGCGGGCCTGGCGGGCACGCGTACGTATCCGCTGCGCTCCTCCTTCAAGCCGTCGTACAACATGGCGGTCAACCTCGTTTCGCAGTTCGGCCGGCACCGCTCGCGCGAGCTGCTGGAGATGTCCTTCGCGCAGTTCCAGGCCGACAAGTCGGTTGTCGGGATCTCGCGCCAGGTGCAGAAGAACGAAGAGGGGCTGGAGGGCTATCGCGAGGCGATGACCTGCCACCTCGGGGACTTCGAGGAGTACTCGCGGCTCAGGCGGGACCTGAAGGACCGCGAGACGGAGCTGGCCAAGCAGGGCGCGGCGCAGCGCCGGGCGGCCGCCGCGGCGGCGCTGGAGAAGCTGAAGCCGGGCGATGTGATCCACGTACCGACGGGGAAGTTCGCGGGGCTGGCGCTGGTGCTCGACCCGGGGATGCCGTCGGGGCGGACCAACGGCCACCGTGGGTTCCATGCCGAGGACGGGCCGCGGCCGCTGGTGCTCACCGCCGAGCGGCAGGTCAAGCGGCTGGCGTCGATCGACTTCCCGGTGCCGGTGCAGGCGCTGGACCGGATGCGCATCCCGAAGTCCTTCAATGCGCGCAGCCCCCAGTCGCGCCGCGACCTGGCGTCCGCGCTGCGCACGAAGGCCGGGCACATCCCGCCGGAGCGGCACCGCAAGAAGCGGTCGGAGGCCGCGGACGACAGGGAGATCAAGCGGCTGCGGACCGCGCTCCGGGCGCATCCGTGCCACGGCTGCGACGAGCGCGAGGACCATGCACGCTGGGCGGAGCGGTACCACCGGCTGCGGCGGGACACGCGCCAGCTGGAGCGCCGCATCGAGGGCCGTACGAATACGATCGCGCGCACTTTCGACCGGATCTGCTCACTGCTGACCGAGCTGGACTATCTGCAGGGCGACACGGTCACGGACGAGGGCCGGCGGCTGGCGCGGCTGTACGGCGAGCTGGACCTGCTGGCGAGCGAGTGCCTGCGCGAGGGCGTCTGGGAGGGCCTGTCGCCCCAGGAGCTGGCCGCGTGCGCGTCGGCGCTGGTGTACGAGGCGCGCCAGGCGGACGACGCGGTCGCGCCGAAGCTGCCCTCGGGGAAGGCACGGGCCGCGCTGGGCGAGATGGTGCGGATCTGGGGCCGGCTGGACGCCCTGGAGGAGGACCACCGGATCAGCCAGGCGGAGGGCGTCGGCCAGCGCGAGCCGGACCTCGGCTTCGCGTGGGCGGCGCACCAGTGGGCGTCCGGCGTGGGGCTCGACGCGGTGCTCCGCGAGGCGGAGATGCCGGCCGGCGACTTCGTCCGCTGGTGCAAGCAGCTGATCGACGTACTGGGCCAGATCGCGGCGGCGGCGCCGGAGGGCTCGACGGTGACGAAGGCGGCCCGCAAGGCGGTCGACGGGGTGCTGCGGGGAGTTGTGGCGTACTCGTCCGTCGGCTGAGCGTGCGCGCGTGCCGCCCGGCGGTCGGTGGGTGGTCCCTGTGGGGTGCCCTCGGCCGCCGGGCGGGCTCGTCCTCAAGCGCCGGACGGGCTTGGTTCGCGGCCCCGTGCTGCTCGGATTCGTATGGCTCGCAGGCCGAGGAACAGCAGGACCCCGATCGGGGAGAGCAGTACGGTCAAGAGCAGCAGCGGGCCCATGACCAGTGGGTGGATCTGCAGGCGGCGGGCCTCGCGGTACATCCACTGGCCGAGGAAGAGGTCCCAGGCGATGACCTGCGCCCAGATCGCCGCCGCGCCGTCGTCCAGGGCCATCAGCTCCTGGAAGCCGCCCAGTTCGGGGCGGGACACGGCCGCCCAGAGCCGGGGGAAGACCGGTACGGCCAACGCCAGGTAGACCACGAGCACCGGTACCACCGGCAGTGGGGAGGCAGCGATCCGGTCGGTCCACCGGCGGCCGGGCGCGAGGATCAGCAGTGCCCAGACGGGCGCCGCGAGCCAGAACGAGAGGTCGAAGAGGAAGGCGGTCATGCCGTCGCCTCCTGGGCGGTGGCGGAAGTGGTGGCCGAGGGCGCCGCGAAGTCGTGCCTACGGGAAGGGCTCAGCGCCGCGTACGCGCCGGCCGCGGTCACGGCGAGCAGGCCCGTCAGCGCACCCAACGTCGCCGCGTCCGGCCGTACGAGCGGCTGACCGCGCAGCGCCTGCCAGGTCACCAGCGCCAGCAGCCCGGTGAGGAATCCCGCGGCGACCAGGACGAGCCGCAGCCGTACCCGCTCGGCCCGCAGCCGCGCTATTCGGCCCCCGAGGGCGTCCAGGCCGAACAGGAACAGCGGCAGGAGCTGCAGCGCGTGCATCCCGACGAAGTGCGGTATGCGCAGGTCACCGCCAGTGGTGCTCCAGCCGGTCAGCGGCATCGCGGGCCCGCCGTCCGGTACGCCCACGCTGTGCGCACCGATCGCGTCCCGGATGCCCTGGGCCGCAGCGGCCTGCTGGTCCGGGGTGGGCACGATCATCAGGCCGCCGAGCGCCAGGCCCGCCAGCGCGATCAGGGCGCCGAGCCGGATCGCCCAGGTGGCGGCGCGGTCGGCGTCCCGGCCGCCGCGGAACTGGAGCCCGGCGATGACGAGCGTGGCGAGCCACAGGACGACGATCGTGGCGCCCATGATCTGGAAGAGCGCCGTGTCCAGCGGGGTGGCGGAATTGAAGTGGCTGCGTCGGCCGCGGACGGTCTGGCCCACGATGACGGCCATTTCGACGGTGCCGGCCACGACGACGACCATGCCGGCCCACCAGCCGGTACGGCTGCGGGCCGGGCGCCGTCCGAGCATCCAGGCGAGCGTCAGCCCGTACAGGGCGAAGGAGACCGCGAATTTCAGCGGCTTGAGCCATATCGGCGCGCCGACGAGCACCCGGTGGTCGACGGCCAGGCCGACCGCCGAGGCGACGGCCAGGGCCGCCATCGCGAGCGAGAAACAGGTGAGTGGGCGGTGCACGGCCGCGGTGCGCAGGAGTAAAGCAGACATGAGCGACTCCCGTCAGTCATCGTTATGGCGCGGAAGGAACAGGCAAGAATAGATAGCGGCACTTACCGCTATCTGATAGCGCGACTATCTATGATGGGGGAGCGATTTGGCAACCCTCGGAAGGAAGTGAAGAACACGTGCGCATCGGGGAGTTGAGCCGGCGGACCGGAGTCGCGGTACCGACGATCAAGTACTACGTCCGCGAGGGGCTGCTCCCGGCCGGCTCTCTGACCAGCCCGAACCAGGCGGATTACGGCGAGGCGCACGAACGGCGGCTGCGGCTGGTCCGCGGTCTGCTGGAGGTTGGCGGGCTGTCCGTCGCGGCCGTGCGCGAGGTGCTGGCGGCCGTCGAGGACACGGACCGGCCGGTGCACAAGGTGCTCGGCGCGGCGCACGAGAGTCTGACACCCCCGCACTCCGTCGGGTCGGAGGAGCTGGCGGGCGCGCGCGAGGCCGTCGCCGCGCTGGTCGAGCGGCGGGGGTGGAAGTCGGCGCCGGAGGGCCCGGCGGGGGAAACGCTGGCCGGTGCGCTGGCCACGCTGCGGGGCCTGGGGCACGGCAAGTTCGAGGAGGTGCTTGATGTCTACGCCGACGCCTGCGAGCGGATAGCGACGGCGGACCTGGCGTACGTCGGGGGCGCGCCGGACGTGGAACGGCTGGTCGAGGGCGTCGTCGTGGGCACCGTCATCGGTGACGCGGTGCTCTCGGCCATGCGGCGGATGGCACACGCGGACGCCTCGGCCCGGGTGTACGGCGAGGGGGGCGGTGACTGAGGGCGCGGCGGGTGCCACGGCAACGGGCCGTCAGTAGCAGCTACATGACGGCCCGTCAGTCAGTACGTGGTCGGAGGTCGGTGCAGTGTCAACCGGTATGGATTCAGGAGGCGTTCGGCGCTGCCGGGCCCGACTCCTGTTCCGCCTCCACCGTCGCGTTCCACTCCTGCTTCGATGCCTGCCAGCCGTCCTCGTCGTGGCCGCGGCGCCAGTAACCCGAGATGGAGAGGTCGGCGCGCGGGATCTCGCGCTCGACGCGCAGCAGGCGGCGGAGCTCCTTCACGAAGCCCGCCTCGCCGTGCACGAACGCCTGGACCCGGCCCGCGGGCCACTCCAGCGCCCGCACCGCGTCGACCAGCCGCTCGCCGACCGGCGCGCCGTTGCGGTGCAGCCAGACGATCTCCGCGCCCGCCGGTGCCCGCAGCTTCTGCTCCTCGCGGGCGTCCGGCACCTCGATGAAGGCGCGCACCACGGCGTCCTCCGGCATCCCGGCGAGCGACGCCGCGATGGCCGGCAGCGCGCTCTCGTCCCCGGCGAGCAGATGCCAGTCGGCCGCGGCCTCCGGGGCGTACGCGCCGCCCGGGCCGAGGAAACGGATCTCCTCACCCGCCTCGGCCTGCTGCGCCCACGGCCCGGCCAGCCCCTGGTCGCCGTGGACCACGAAGTCGACGGTCAGCTCCAGGGACTGCGGGTCCCAGGCGCGCACCGTGTACGTCCGGGTGCGCGGCCACTGGTCGCGCGGGAAGTCGGCACGGATCTGCGCGATGTCGAACGGCTCCGGGTAGGTCACACCCGGCACCGGGAAGAGCAGCTTGATGTAGTGGTCGGTGTACTCACCCGCGGGGAAGTCCGCCAGGCCCGCGCCGCCCAGGACGACCCGCATCATGTGCGGGCTGAGGCGCTCGGTGTGGATCACGCGGGCGCGGTAGGTGACGGCCTTCCGGCGGGCGGGACGTTCGGCGGGGCGGTCTGCTGCCACGATGGGCTCCCTGGGCGCTCTCAGAATAAGTTAGGTACACCTAACCTAACAGCAGATCATGAGAGCACGCTGAGGACACGCTGCAGTGAGCCGCCCAGGCCCCACTGCCCGGCCAGCTCCTCCAGCGTCGCGGGATCGGCCGGCTCCTTCGGCACGGCCGGGTCGAAGGAGGGCAGCGCGACGTCCGTGGCGACGCGGACGACCGTGGGCGCGACCTCGAGATACGGGCGGGCCTCGGTCAGCCGCTTGCGCTGGGTCGGCGTGAGCTTGGCCGCCGGGTCGTCGGCCGCGGCGATGATCCCGGCCAGGTCGCCGAAGGTCGCCAGCAGCTTGGCCGCGGTCTTCTCGCCGATGCCCGGCACGCCCGGCAGGCCGTCGCTGGGGTCGCCGCGCAGCAGCGCCAGGTCCGCATAGCCCGCGCCGTCCACGCCGTACTTCTCGCGGAGCCACGCCTCGTCGGTGACCTGGAGCGTCCCGACGCCCTTGAGCGGATACAGCACGCGGACGCCGCGCCGGTCGTCGACGAGCTGGTACAGGTCCCGGTCGCCGGTGACGATGTCGACCGGGCCCGCGGCGCGCGTGGCGAGCGTGCCGATGATGTCGTCCGCCTCGTAGCCCGCCGCGCCCACGCGGGCGATGCCCAGCGCGTCCAGTACCGCCTCGATCACCGGGACCTGCGGCGAGAGCGTGTCCGGGACCTCCTCGACGTCCGGCGCCGTGGAGCCCTCGGGGGCCTCCTCGGCGACGCGGTGCGCCTTGTACGTCGGAATGAGGTCGACCCGCCACTGGGGGCGCCAGTCGGCGTCCATGCAGGCCACGAGGTCGTCCGGGTGGTGGTCCTGGAGCAGGCGGGCGATGAAGTCCAGCAGGCCGCGGACGGCGTTGACGGGCGTGCCGTCCGGGGCGCGGACGGAGTCCGGCACGCCGAAGTACGCGCGGAAGTACAGCGAGGCGGTGTCGAGGAGCATCAGGCGTCGAGTCACACGCCGATGATGCCGCACACCACTGACAACGCCGGACGTGCGCCACGACGAGGCCGGACGCGCGTCACGACGAGGCCCGGACGTGCGTCACAACGAGGCCCGGACGTGCGCCACGGCACGGCGTGACATGGGCCATGACCAGGCAGGACGTGTGCCACCCCGCACCGTTGGTCGCGAATGGGTCGCGAGCCGCTGTGTTGCGGGTCGCGTGTGACCCCGCGTCAAATGCATGCCACTTGTGACGCGAGTCACTGTTGTGTTTGTTGTGAACAAAGGAGGGCAGGCGCGCATCCGGAGCGGAACCGGTAAGGGATTCAACTTTTTTCTTTCCCGGCGCAGGCGGCCCGAAGCCGTGCCGCTCCACGGCCCCTTCCCAGCCTTTCGGCCTGGGGATCACCCATGGCTGGGACAGGCCGTTCCTTGGTTCGACCAGAGAGGTGTATGTGTCCAGGCTGCAAGCCGAGCACCTGTACAAAGTGTTCGGCAGACGACCCGATGACGCCGTGCGGAAACTCGAGGCCGGGGCGACCCGCGACGAACTGCGCGCAGAGGGTACGACGGCAGCGGTGATCGACGCGTCGTTCACCGTGGACGAAGGCCAGATCTTCGTCGTCATGGGTCTGTCGGGTTCCGGCAAGTCCACGCTGCTGCGCATGCTGAACGGGCTGCTGGAGCCGACCGCGGGAAGCGTGCGGTTCGACGGCCAGGACCTGACCACGCTCAGCCCGAAAGAGCTGCGCAGGGTCCGTTCCCAGAAGATCTCCATGGTCTTCCAGCACTTCGCGCTCTTCCCGCACCGCAGCGTCCTGGAGAACGCCGCGTACGGCCTGGAGGTCCAGGGCGTACCGAAGGCCGAGCGCCAGAAGCGTGCCCATGAGGCGCTGGAGCTCGCGGGCCTGAAGGGCTGGGAGAAGTCCTGGCCCGACGAGCTGTCCGGCGGCATGCAGCAGCGCGTGGGCCTGGCCCGCGCGCTGGCGACCGACGCGGACCTGCTGCTGATGGACGAGTCCTTCAGCGCGCTGGACCCGCTGATCCGCCGCGACATGCAGGACCAGCTGCTGGAGCTGCAGAAGACGCTGAAGAAGACCATCGTCTTCATCACCCACGACCTGAACGAGGCCATGCGGCTCGGCGACCGGATCGCCGTCATGCGCGACGGCCGGATCGTCCAGGACGGCTCGGCCGAGGACATCCTCGTACGGCCGTCCAACGACTACGTCGCGTCCTTCATCCAGGACGTCGACCGCACCCGGGTGCTGACCGCCGGCGCGATCATGACGGACGTGGCGTCGGTGCTGGGCGGCAAGGACGCCGACGGAACGGAGATATCCACCGCCGAGCAGTTCCGCGCCGCGGCGCCCGCCACGGTCACCAAGGACACCCCGCTCGTCGACCTGTTCGCGCCCTGCTCGTCCAGCCAGGTCCCGGTGGCCGTGGCCGACGCGGCCGGTGAGCTCGTCGGCGCGGTGCCGGCGCAGCAGCTGATGGCCGCGCTCGGCGAGCCCGAGCCCCAGGCGCAGGACGCCGTCGCCGCCGTGCCCGCGCAGCCCGCCCCCGAGGACAAGAAGTCCGAGGACGAGAAGCCCGTGGCCACGGACGAAGCGGCCGAGGACACGGACGGCAAGGACGCCGACGAGAGCAAGGTGATCGCCGGTGCCTAGGATCGAGATCGGCACGTGGGCCGCCGGGGCCGTCAAGTGGCTGCAGTCGAATGTCGACTGGCTCTTCGGCTTCATCACCCACGTGCTCAACGCCGTGTACGGCTTCTTCCACATGGTGCTCGCCGCGCCCGAGCCCCTGTTCCTCGCGGGCATCCTCGCGGTGCTCGCCTGGTGGCTGCGCGGCTTCCTCGCCGCGGCCCTCACCTTCCTCGGTTTCGCACTGATCGACTCGATCGAACAGTGGGGCGCCACCATGGAGAGCCTCTCCCTGGTCCTGGTGGCCTGCCTGGTCATCGTCGTCATCTCGGTGCCGCTGGGCATCTGGGCCGCCCGCAACCGCGCGGTCAGCGGCGCGGTGCGCCCGGTGCTGGACCTGATGCAGACGATGCCGGCGATGGTCTACCTCATCCCGGGCATCCTCTTCTTCGGCCTCGGCGTGGTCCCCGGCATCGTGGCGACCATCGTCTTCGCCATGCCGCCCGCGGTCCGCATGACCGAGCTGGGCATCCGGCAGGTCGACGCGGAGCTGGTGGAGGCGGCCGACGCGTTCGGCACGCACCCGCGCCGCACGCTGTTCCGCGTGCAGATCCCGCTCGCGCTGCCCACGATCATGGCCGGTATCAACCAGGTCATCATGCTGGCGCTGTCCATGGTCGTCATCGCCGGCATGGTCGGCGGCGGCGGTCTGGGCTCCTCCGTCTACGACGCGATCAGCTCCGTCGACGTGGGTCTGGGCACCGAGGCCGGTCTCGCGGTGGTCATCCTCGCGATGTACCTGGACCGCATGACCGGCGCCCTGAACCAGCGGGTCTCGCCGCTCGGCCGGCGCGCGCTGGCCAAGGCGCAGGCCGCGCTCGGCGGTCTGAAGTTCCTGCAGTGGCGTCCGGCGACCTCGCTCGCGATGTCCGGTGTGGTCGTGCTCGCGCTGGCCGCGGGCGGCATGAGCGCCTTCGGCTCGAAGGGCGAGGGCGGTGCCGGGAGCGTCGGCAACGGCCGCCCGATCAGCCTCGGTTACGTCAACTGGGACGAGGGCAAGGCCACCACGTACCTGTGGAAGGAGCTGCTGGAGCAGCGCGGCTACCAGCCCAAGGTGCAGGCCCTGGAGGCCGGCGCGCTCTACACGGGCCAGGCGCAGGGCGACATCGACGTGCAGACCAACTCCTGGCTGCCGGTGACGCACGAGTCGTACTGGAAGAAGTACAAGAACAAGCTCGAGGACTACGGCGCCTGGTACGACAAGACCTCGCTGGAGATCGCCGTCCCGTCCTACGTCAAGGGCGTGAAGACGCTCGACGACCTCAAGGGCAAGGGCAAGGAGTTCGGCGGCAAGATCGTCGGCATCGAGCCGGGCGCCGGCGAGATGAAGATCGTCAAGGACAAGGTCCTCAAGGACTACGGCCTGGACGGCGAGTACAAGCTCCAGTCGTCCAGCACCTCCTCGATGCTGGCCGAGCTGGACCGATCGATGAAGGCCAAGAAGCCGGTCGCGGTGACCCTGTGGTCCCCGCACTGGGCGTACAGCAAGTACAAGCTGACCAAGCTCAAGGACCCCGAGGGCTCCTTCGGTTCCGGTGACGGCATCCACACGCTGGGCCGCAAGGGCTTCGCCAAGGACGAGCCGCAGGTCGCCTCCTGGATGAAGAAGTTCCACCTGGACGAGAAGCAGCTCACCAGCCTGGAAGCGGAGATCCAGGACGCCGGCAAGGGGCACGAGCAGGACGGTGTCAAGACCTGGCTGAAGAAGAACCCGGGCATGGCCGACAAGCTGGCCCCGGCCCCGGGCGCGTACGCCAAGGGCAAGGACGCGGGCGCCGCGCCGAACATCGGCTACCCGTCCTGGGACGAGGGCATCGCCACCTCGTTCCTGTGGAAGTACGTCCTGGAGCAGCGCGGCTACAAGCCGAAGATGCGCAACCTCGACGTGGGTCCGATGTGGACCGGGCTGTCCTCCGGCCAGGTCGACGTGGAGATGGACGCCTGGCTGCCGGTCGCGCAGAAGCAGTACTGGGACAAGTACAAGAAGGATCTCGTCGACCTCGGTGCGTGGTACGACAAGACGTCCCTGGAGATCACGGTGCCTTCCTATGTGAAGGGCGTGAAGACCATGGACGACCTGCGCAAGAACAAGGACAAGTTCAAGGGCAAGATCATCGGTATTGAGCCGGGCACCGGCCAGATGAAGCGCCTGAAGAGCAAGGTTCTGCCCGCGTACGGCCTGAAGGACATGAAGGTCACCGAGGCCGGTACCAGCGCCATGCTCGCCGAGCTGGAGCGGGCGATCGGCAAGAAGGAGCCGATCGCGGTCGTCCTGTGGTCGCCGCACTGGGCGTACGACAAGTACGACCTGACCAAGCTCAAGGACCCGAAGGGTACTTGGGGCGCCAACAACCAGATCAAGACGCTGGCCAACAAGAGCTTCCCGAAGAAGTACCCGGAGTTCAACGGCTGGCTGAAGGACTGGCACATGGAGCCCGAGGAGCTGGCGAGCCTGGAGACCGCCATCAATGAGGCGGGCACCGGCCACGAGGAAGAAGGCGTCAAGAAGTGGGTCGACGCGCACCCGGGCATCGTCGATGAGATGGCCCCGGTGAAGTGACGACGTACCGGTACTGACCGGCCGTCACCCCCCTTCGGGAACGGGCCCCGCCACCGCACTCCGGTGGCGGGGCCCGTCCGCGTACCGCGGGCGATGACCTCGTACCGTGGGGCGATGAGCTCTCACGCTGCCGTACGCAAGGTGGTCTCGCTCGTCCCGTCCCTGACCGAGGCGGTCGCCGCCACCGCGCCGGAGCTGCTAGTCGGCGTCACGGACTGGTGCAGCCACCCGGCCGGCCTGGACGTGCCGCGGATCGGCGGGACCAAGAACCCCGACACCGCGCGGATCGCCGCCCTCGCCCCCGACCTCGTGATCGCCAACGAGGAGGAGAACCGCCCGGCCGACCTCGCCTTGCTGCGCGCCGCGGGCCTGGACGTACTGGTCACCGAGGTCCGCGACCTTCCGCAGGCATTCCGCGAACTGGACCGCGTCCTCGTGCGCGGCTGCAGGCTGGCCCGCCCCGGCTGGCTGGACGAGGCGGAGGCCGCCTGGCGGGAAGTACCGGCATACGCTCCGGACCTGGCCGCCGTGGTACCCATCTGGCGGCGGCCCTGGATGGTGCTCGGCCGGGACACATTCGCGGGCGACCTGCTGGCCAGGCTGGGCGTGCGGAACCTGTACGCGGACCACGCAGAGCGCTACCCGAAGATCCCCCTCGACCAGCTGAACGCCCGCGGCGCCGACCTCGTCGTACTCCCCGACGAGCCGTACCGCTTCGCCGCCGACGACGGGCCGGAGTCCTTCCCCGGACTGCCCGCCGCGCTGGTCAGCGGGCGCCATCTCACCTGGTACGGGCCGTCGTTGGCAGAGGCGCCCGGCGTGCTGCGGGTGGCGCTGGAGGCGGCGGCATGACGAGACGGCGGTGCACCGGGGGCCGTGGGCCGGTGCACCGCCGCGCTGCGGACGGCGGCTGTCAGGCCGTCGCCGGCTTCGGGGCCGGGGCCGAGGCGGGCGGCGCGAGGAGCGTGCCGCGGAAGAGGCCGCGCGCGGTGTACACGAAGGCCGTCAGCCAGCCTGCCACCAGGAGCAGGTACAGCCCGACGGTGAGCCAGTCGTACAGGGCCAGCCCGGTGTGGCCTGCCAGCCCGGCCGCGCCGGTGACGCAGGTACCGACGGGGAAGGTGAAGGCCCACCAGGTCATCGAGAAGCGCATCCCGCTGCGGAAGGCGCGGACCACCATCGCGGCGGACAGCCCCAGCCACAGCAGCGCGAAGCCCATGACCGGCACGCCGTACAGCACGGAGAACGCGGTCATCGCGTCGGCGTACGAGGAGCCGGCGGCGGGCGCGGCGTTCGCGAGGTTGCTCACCGCGGTCGTGGACTGGCCGAGCGGGCCGAGCACGAGGACGAGCGCGGGCGTCGCGGCGAGCGGCAGTGGCCCGTGGTGGATCAGCCGCGAGAGCACCAGCGGCAGCATGGCGAGCACGGTCAGCAGCGACAGACCGAACATGCCGTAGCACCCGAGGAGCATGGCGGACCGCCACTGGCCGGCCGGCAGATGCGGGATCAGACCGGGGCCGATGGCCGCGGAGACCATCGGGGCGACGATCGGCAGCAGCCAGGCGGGGGAGGCCGTCCCCGCGTCTATCCGGTGCCGGGTCACCATGAGGTACGGGATGGCCGCGGCCGCGACCAGGCCGACCACGGTCCCCGCGACCCACAGCACACCGTCGACCGCCGCGGCCGCGGACACCCCGATCACGTCCTTGCCGACGGCCAGCGTGCCGCCGCCGACCGCCAGCAGGGCCATCGCCAGGCAGCCGTAGAACGGCGCCACCATCGGGTCGAGCAGATGGGCTCTGGCCTGGTCGGTGTGGCGGATCCAGTGCGCGGCGCGGGCGACGAGCAGCACGGCCAGCATGACGGCCGACAGCGCCCAGACGACCTCGTACACCGTGTGCAGCGCGCCTGCCCGTACCGGGAGGGTGGCACCTGCGTTGGCGATGATCGCCGTGCCCATGACGGCGGCGTACCAGTTGGGTCCGAGGTGCCGTATCGAGCCGCGGGTGCGGCCTTGGGAGCCCGTCACGGGGCGGGAGCGAGGTTGCGCGAGGGTAGCCATGGCTCCAGAGTTCCGTTGCGAGCCCGCCCCCACCAGGGACATCAGGTCTATGAGGGCATAACCTGGTTTTATGACTGAAGCGGAGCGGGGTACGGGCAACGGCGCAGCCGAAGGGACGGGACGGCTGGCACATCGGGTACCGGACCTGGCCGCTCTGGAGCTGCTGCTCGCCGTGGCCCGGCTGGGCAGCCTGGGCCGGGCCGCCAAGGAACTGGGCATCTCCCAGCCCGCCGCCAGCAGCCGCATCCGTTCCATGGAGCGGCAGTTGGGCGTCGGCCTGGTGGAGCGCTCGCCGCGCGGCTCACGCCTGACCGACGCGGGCACGCTCGTCACGGACTGGGCGCGCCGCATCGTGGAGGCGGCCGAGGCGTTCGACGCGGGCGCACAGGCACTCCGGGGCCGCCGCGACTCCCGCCTCCGCGTCACCGCGAGCATGACAATCGCCGAATACTTGCTCCCCGGCTGGCTGATCGCCCTGCGCACCCAGCGCCCCGACACCGCGGTCTCGCTCTTCGCAGGCAACTCCGCGGTGGTCGCGGAGCGCGTCCTCTCCGGCGAAGCCGACCTCGGCTTCGTCGAGGGCCTGGACATACCGTCCGGCCTGGACGGCGCGGTAATCGGCCACGACCGCCTGGTGGTGGTGGCCGCTCCCTCC
>NZ_NHSG01000187.1:0-28647 GCF_020024005.1 Streptomyces purpurogeneiscleroticus | reverse complement strand
CACCCTCCCGACCCTGACCGAGCTGCTGTCGCGGCGGGCACAGGATGCACCGGATCGGGAGTTCCTGCGCTTCGGCGAGTGGTCGTGGAGCTTTGCCGAGATCGACGCGTGGAGTTCCCGGCTGGCGCACCGGTTGATCGAGCTCGACGGCGTACAGGCGGGCGACCGTGTTGCGATCATGCTCCCGAACGTCGTGCACTGGCCGGTCGGCTGGCTCGCCGTACTGAAGGCCGGCGCGGTCGCCGTACCGATCAACTGCTCCTACCAGCGGGGCGACCTCGCCTTCGTCCTCCGGGACTCGGGCGCACGCGTCGCATTCACCGACTCCGAGCGGTCCGGGCTGATCGACGAAGTCCTGGCAACTGAGGGCGGGCTCGCCGGCTTCCGTGTCGTCGACGTCGCCGACGACGGGTCCGAGCCCTTCCCGGACACGGCGCCGGCGGTGCCGGTCGATGCCGGGACGCTGGTGAACCTGCAGTACACCTCCGGCACGACCGGTTTCCCCAAGGCGTGCATGCTCACCCACGACTACTGGGTCAGGCTGGGCTGGATCTGTGCGGCGGCGACCGGACTCGGTACCGAGGACGTGCTGTTGACGGCACAGCCCTTCTCCTACATGGATCCGCAGTGGAACACGGCGCTCGCACTCACGGTCGGGGCCCCGCTGGTCGTGTTGCCCCGGTTCTCCGCGTCGACCTTCATGGCGGACGTCCGCCGGCACCGCGCGACCTTTTTCTACGTCCTCGGGTCGATGCCCACGCTGTTGTTCAAGCAGCCGCCGGTGCCCGAGGACCGTGACAACGACGTACGCCAGGTGTTCTGTTCGGGCATTCCCGTCGGTCTTCATGCCCAGCTGGAGGAGCGATGGGGCGCGCCGTGGCGGGAGATCTACGGGATGACCGAGTCCGGGGTCGACCTGTTCAGCCCGTTCGCCGACGCCGGTGCCGTCGGGAGCGGGAGCCTGGGGCAGCCGGTGCCGACCAAGCAGGTCCGCGTCGTCGACTCCGCCGGCGACGAGGTGCCGGCCGGCGAACCCGGTGAGCTGGTCATCTCGGGCAAGCCCATGATGAACGGCTACTGGAACCGCCCGGAGGACACGGCCAGGGTCCTGCGCAATGGGGGTCCCCCCGGCAGTCAGGGCGTAGCCGCCGGGGGAAGCTGGCTCCACACCGGTGACGTCGTCGTCCGCCGGCCCGACCACGGCATCCAGCTGGTCGGCAGGATCAAGGACATGGTGCGCCGCGGCGGCGAGAACGTCGCGAGCGTCGAGGTCGAGGCCGCCCTCGAGCGCGACGACGTGGTCGTCGCGGCCGCGGTCGTCGCCGAACCCGACGAGACCCTCGGTGAGGAGGTCAAGGCATTCGTCCAGCCGGCGGCCGGTGTGCCGTGGAATCGTGCGACGGCCGAGGAGATCGTCGAGCGGGCCGGCAAGGAGCTCGCTCGCTTCAAGGTGCCGCGCTACGTCGAGTTCGTCGCCGACTTCCCCCGGACGCCGTCCGAACGCATCTCCAAGGCGGCGCTCAAGGCACGCGCCGTGGACGAGCCCGGTGTGACCTACGACCTGCGTGCACGACGGAGCGGGACGGCGGCACCTGCCGCATCCGGCGGAGGATTCCTCGACGTCGACGTCGTGCGGGGCGTTGCAGTGCTGACGCTCCGGCGCCCGGAGAAGCTCAATGCCATGGACGTTGCCACCCGGCTGCGGCTGGCCACGGTCATCCGCGAGTTCGGGACCGGCGAGAGCGTGCGTGGGATCGTGCTCACGGGCGAGGGGCGGGCCTTCTCCGCGGGGGAGGACCTCCAGAGCGTGCCGTCCACGGACGCTGAGGCCCGTGCGGCGTTCGCGAGCTTCCACGACATCACCCGGGCCATCCTGGAGACGCAGGTACCCGTAGTCGCGGCTGTCAACGGACTCGCGGTCGGGGGAGCCTCGGAGATCACGCTGTGTTGTGACGCTCGCATCGGAACCCGGGCGACGGAGTACTACCAGCCGGAGAACGGCCGGGGCATCACGATCTCGAACGCGTCCAGCGTGCTGCTGAGGCGCCTCATCGGGAGCCATGCGATGCGCATGGTGCTCGGATCACCTCGAATCCCAGCCGATGAGGCGCTGCGGATCGGGCTCCTGGACGAGATCGTCGAGCCCGACGCCCTGATCGGCCGGGCCATCGACACCGTCATCGAGTGGACGCCCGAGGGGAACACGACGGCCCTTCACCTCGCTCTCCTGCGCCCTCAGGCGGAGGAGGTCGAAGCGGCCTTCGCCCGTGAGGACCTCGCCGCGATGACGGCGTGGGAGAGCGGAGTCCTCAGTGCGGGCATCAAGGGCTTCTGGTCCGCCAAGGGCACCGGTGCGTAAATCTCGCCCTGGGCTCGCCGGCACCTTCAACAGACCAATGCCACAGGAATCGACAGAGGGGACGTCGACATGATCGACACCCAGGCCGCGGTACTCACCGCGGTCAACGAGCCGCTCGAGCTGACCGACATTCGGGTGGACGATCCGGAGCCGCAGGAAGTGCGGGTCGCGGTCACGAACGTGGGGCTGTGCCACAGCGACCTGCACTACATGACCGGGACGGTTCCGACCGACCTGCCGGTCGTGGTCGGGCACGAGGTGGCGGGCGTGGTCGAGGCGGTCGGGGCGCAGGTGTCCGGCCTGCGTCCCGGGGACCGCGTGGTCGGCGCGCTGACACCCTCCTGCGGCCGCTGCACCAACTGTGAGGCGGGACGGTCGACCCAGTGCCGGCGTCTCGAGGAGATACGCCGACGTCCGCGGCCCGCGTTCCAGACCCCGGACGGCCGGCCGATCGAGCGGCTCGGCGCCATCGGGGCATTCTCCCGGCACGTCCTCATGCGTGAGAACGCGCTGGTGAGGCTCCCTGACGACGTACCGCTGCACGTCGGGTGCCTCTTGGCCTGCTGCGTCATCACCGGCGTCGGCGCCGTCTTCCGCGGCGCTCAGGTAAGGCCGGGCAGTACGGTGGCGGTCATCGGCTGTGGCGGCGTCGGATCGGCCATCATCCAGGGGGCCAGGCTCGCCGGAGCGTCGGCGATCGTCGCGATCGACCTGGACGACGCACGGCTCAAGGCAGCGCGCGGCTACGGCGCGACTCACGTCATCAACGGCGGAGAAGGCGACGTTGTTGCGGAACTCCACCGCCAGTTGGGCGACGGAGCGGACTACTCCTTCGAGGCGGTCGGCTCGGCCCGTACCGCGGCCACGGCCGTGGCCCTCCTGCGCCCGACGGGCACCGCGTGCCTGGTCGGGATCGCGCCCGGAGGTACCGAGCTCAGCATCCCGGCATCGGACTTCTTCTTCGAGGAAAAGCGGCTCATCGGCTCCTACATGGGCTCGGGTCAGGCGCGGCAGGACATCCTCCAGCTCGCGCGCCTGTACCAGCAGGGGCGCCTGCTGCTCGACGAGATGGTGACGCGGGTCATCCCGTTCGGCGAGATCAACGAGGGCTTCGAGGCGATGAAGTCCGGTGATGTGACCCGCATCGTCGTCGATCTCCAGTCCTGACCGGCAAGTGAAAATACAGAGGTGAGCTCCATGGCGAGCAACGAGATCACGATCCCCCAGCCGGTGAACTACATCGCCGACGAGTGGAGCGAGTGCCCGACGGTCGAGGACGCCTGGAACGTCGACCCCAACACGCGCGAGCCCGTCCACCGCCTCGTCACGACAGCACCCGACGATCTCGATCGGGCGCTGCAACACGCAGAGGGCGTGTACGACATCGGCCAGTGGGACGAGGACGCCCGGCGTGAGCGCGCCGATATGCTCGAGCGCGTCGCCGAGATCATCGAGACCCGTGCCGAGGACATCGCACGGACGGACTCGCTGACCAGCGGCACACCCATCAGCGTCACGCGCAAGGTTGCGGCCTTCCTGCCCGCGAGGATCCGGGCGTCCGCGTTGGACCTGGTGAACATCCCGCGCGTCACCGCGCTGGCGGCCGGCGGCCGCGACGTCCGCCTCCACAAGGTGCCGTGGGGGCCGGCCGCGATCCTCACGCCGTGGAACGGTCCGAGCTTCATTCCCGCCGCCAAGATGGCCAGCGCGATCGCGGCCGGCTGCCCCGTCATCCTCAAGCCCTCGGAGCACGCGCCCAGCAGCGCGCAGATCATCGTCGAGTGCTTCGTCGAGGCGGGCCTGCCCAGCGGCGCGCTGCAGCTGGTGCACGGCGGCGGCGACGTCGGCGCCAGGCTGACTGCCGACTCACGCATCAAGATCGTCTCGTTCACCGGCGGGCCGGGTGCAGGGCGCGCCATCGCGCGGGCCGGCGCGGAGGACTTCAAGGTCCTGCAGTTGGAGCTCGGCGGCAACAATCCGGTGCTCGTGCTGGACGATGCCGACCTCGACGTCGCCGCCGACGGCATCCTCGACGGCATGACCAAGCTCAACGGTCAGTGGTGTGAGGGGCCGGGCAAGATCCTCGCGCACCGCAGCCTGGTCGACCCGCTTCTCGAGGCGCTGACCGAGCGGATCTCCAAGCTCGTCGTCGGTCGCTCCCTCGACGAGGACGTCGAGATCGGCCCGATCTCCAACGCACCGCACTTCCGGACCCTCCAGAGCAGGATCGAGGGGCTGCGTGACCTAGGGGCGAGCATCCGCCGGCCCGCCCAACTGCCTGAGCTCGACGGCTTCTTCATGTCCCCGACGATCGCGGCCGGCGCCGACCCCGCTCAGGCCACCGCCGAGCTGTTCGGACCGGTCGTCTCCCTGCACGCCGTGGACTCCACCGAGCAGGCGTTGCGTTGCGCCAACGCCAATCCCTCGGGCCTCGATGCCTACGTGTTCGGCGCCGACACCGACCGCGCGATCGACGTCGGCTCCCGCATCATGTCCGGCGAGGTGCGCGTCAACGGCGCCAAGCTCGCCGACCTCGGTGAGGAGTCGGCTCAGAGCTTCTGGGGCCCGGCCGGCATCGGCGGCCACGGGCCGGCGGAGTCGGTACGCGTCTTCTGCGGCGACCGGGTCGTCGGCGTCGACTCGCCCGATCTGCCGTTGTGACAACACCACACATGCTCTGTGGGAGGCCGGGCCCCGGGCCTCCCGCCGCGCACACCCATGACGAAGGGCAGCAGCTCGAGCGCGGCCGCGTTCATGAGTCCATCACAGCGCCGCAGGAGAAGATCCGAGCCGAACCGCGAGCCAGTTCTCCAGTACGGAGACGGCGATTTCCATCTGCTGCGTTGCGGCGGACCGATCCCCGTAGGTCATCCAGTGCAGGGCGAAACCGTCGGCCAAGGCGGCGATGACATAGGCGATCTGGTCGATGGTCTCTGCGTCGACCGGGTGGTCCGAGGTGGCGCCGCGAAGCGCAGTACGCGCCGTCTCCAGGGCCTGGTCGTACACCGCGATACCGCGGTCTCCGTGCTGACGCCGTGCCCAGCTGATGAGTTCCAGCGTCGCCGCGGCGAAGTTGGCCGACTCGAGGTAGCACTCCATGACACCGCGCAGGAGCTGGCGAGCCGTGTCCACCAGGTTGGCGTGCGGATCGCTGTCCTTGAGCACCTCGCGGAACTTGCCGGCTACGAAATCGTAGACATCGGCGAAGAGGTCCTCCTTGGAGTCATAGCAGTAGTGCAGCATCGCCAGGTTCGCCTGAGCCTGCTCGGCAATCCGCCGGGTCGTCGCGCCTTCGATGCCGTGGACCGCGATGACTTCCACGGCGGCGCTGATGAAGTCGCTACGCCGTTGGGCGACGGAGATCCGTGGCACGAAATCCTCCCGGTGCAACGCGTCCACTCAGTTGGACGCTTGATTAAGTCAGCACTCAGCTTAGCAGTTGCGCCTGTCGTCGACGGTTGCTGCGGCCGCGCCGTGATTTTTATTAGTCATGTGTCTTGAACACATGACTAACTTCGCCTTAGCGTATGAGGCGGATCACAAGCCGGACCGCCATCGGTGCCGGGCTCCCGGGCCATGTCTGATCAGCCACCTCTGATCGGGAACTGGAGAGAACCGTGACAGAGATCCACCGACCTGCAGGACTGGCCGGCGAGGCGCCTTCTCGCCCTGCGCCGAACAAAGGGCTGCCCATCGGTGCAGGCGCGCTGCTGGTCGTCCTGACCAACGCCGTCATCTTCATCCTGCCGCCGCTCCTGCCGGTCATTCAGGCTCAGTACGGCCTCGCCACAGTGGCCGAGACGACGTGGCTCTACACGGCACTGACCCTCGGCGGGGGAGCGGGTTTCGGCGGCTTCGTCGTCGAGAACATGTCACTGCGGAGCTTCTTCATCATCCTCGCCGCGGTGTGCGCGGCCACGACCGTTGCGTCGTACGCCACGATCCCCCACGCCCCGCCTGCCGAGCGCGCCGGCCGCATCGGAGTACTCGGCACGGTGTGGATGATCGCTTGGGTCGCGACGGTTCTCCTGACTCTGACGCAGGGCTTGGTGTGGGGCAGCGCGGCACTCATTCCGTTGGTCATCGGCATCGTCGGTGGCATCGCGTGGGTGCGCGTCGAGCGCAGATCGTCCTCGGCGGTGTTCGACGTCGCAATGATGAAGGCTCCTCCGGTCACCGCTTCGTGCTTGTGCATCGCGTTGTTCGCAGCGCTGAACTCGGCTTTCCTGCTCCTGCTCAGCACGTACGCCCAGACCAGTCCTGCGGCTCTTCGGCCGGCGGACGCCTACGGCCTCGGGCTCAGCGCTCTGGAGACCGGCTTGCTCATGGCGCCCTTCGCGGTGGCGTTCCTGGTCCGCGGCACCGTGCTCGACCGTGCTTTGTTCAACGGCCGCGGTGTGCCCGTCTTCGTCATCGGAGCGCTTGTCAGCGCTGCGGGGCTGGCGTGGCTCGCCGTGGCACACGACGAGCAGTGGCACTACCTCGTAGGCGCTGCCGTCATGGGGCTCGGCTGCAGAATCGGCTACGCGGCCGGCTTCACCCTGGTGCAGATGGCAGTGCCCGAGGAGAAGGCCGGAATGGCAACCGGTGCCGCCGGCACCTTCATGGCCGTGGGTTTCGCCTTCGGTACGGCACTGGTGAGCGGCGACCTCAGCGCCTCCCTGGTTCCGGTGCCCGGAACCGGTCTCGAGGTCGCCGCAAAGGGCCTCTACGGCATCGGCTACTGGCTGTCGGGAATTCTCGCCCTGCTCGTCGTGGTGACCGTACTGATCTCACGCGCTCGGTCCCGTCGGTGGGCCGGAATCGCCGCGTCCTGAACCAGCCCCTCCCTCCGACGGCAGCCACGTCCGAGGCAATCCAACGACCCCCTGCACGAATTGGCCTTCTGCTCAGCAATGGAGGCCCAGCAGACCAGCGGAAAGGAACCGCACACCATGAAAGAACTGCTCTTCATGCTGGCCGACCTCTGGATGATCTTCGCCGGCTTCTTCTACGGTTGGAAATTCATTCGGCGGTACAACAACTACCTGCTCGGCCTGGAATGGATCATCGTCGCCACGTCCGGCTCGAACTTCCTCGTCTGGTCCCTCATCGGCGGCGACCCGGACAGCTTCCTGTACTCCATCGCGTACTTCTTCGACGCCTTCTCGAGATCGGTGGGCATCACCCTGATTCTCGTCATGGGCCTGATGCGCGTCACGCACCGGTACAAGCCGACACTGGCGGTCGACATCGGCGTGTTCGCGCTGGCCACCGTCGCCGGGCTGTATCTCCAGCAATTCCGCGGCCATGAGCTGCACGTCGGCCCGGCAATGTACTACGTCGTCGTCAACGCGCTCACGACCCTGTTCCTCGCCTATTTCTCATGGCGGCTCTGGAAGATTCGTGCCAAGGGGCTGGCCATTGGTGCTGCGCTCGCTACCGCTGCGGGGACCGCCATCGCGCTCATATACGACTTCTTCCCGATCCCGGACGACGAGCACCGCACCACCCACTACATTCTCGCCCTCACTACCTGGGGATTCCAGATGTTCGTGTACTTCCTCGCCTACCGCGCTCTGCACAACCACAACGTGGCGACGGGTGCGGAACCGGCTTCGAGCGAACACAGCGTTGCTCGGGCCTGAGCAACGCACCAAGGATCAGAGCACATCCCCGAGGAGCGATCAGATGAAGACCGACAACGTCGAGTACACCACCTTCAGCGGCTGGGCCGATCCGCCCGCAGACGTCCTGCCGGCCCTGGCCGGCGACCTCACCTGCGAGGTCGTGGTCGTCGGCGGTGGCCTCGGCGGCATGTCGACGGCGCTGCGGCTGGCCGAACGTGGTCAAGACGTGGTGCTGCTGGAGGCCGAATTCTGCGGACACGGCGCCAGCTCCCGCAACGCAGGGCAACTGGCGGGTGCTCCAGGCGGGGACCTCCAGCTCCTCAACCTGCTCTTCCGCAAGAAGATGCCCGGCATGATCCGGCTTGCCGAGCACGCCGCACACCACGTGGAAGACCTCATCAAGGCGCACGACATCGACTGCGACTACGAACAGACGGGCAACGTCTTCGCTGCGGTGTCACGTGGACAGATGGGCCGAGTGCGCCGAGTGGCCAAGATCCTTCAGCGCGCCGGCGGCCACGTGGAAGTGGGCACGAGCGAAGAGCTCGGAATCCCCCGCGGATTCCTCGGCGGGATGCGCGAGGTGGTCGGGGGAATCATGAATCCCGGCAGGTTCACCTTGGGTGTGCGCCGCGCACTGCTCCGCTCGTCCGCGCGAGTCTTCGAGCGGACGAAGGTCACCGACGTCAGGCGCGACCGCGGTCGGGTAGTCCTCACGACTCCTCAGGGGGAGGTGCGGGCGAACAAAGTGGTTCTGGCGACGAACGCGTACGCGGGAGAGTGGGACATCACTCCTCCACGGCTCTCCGTGCCCATCTGGGTCATCGAGGTGGAGACTCAGCCCATCGATCCTGCCCGTTTGGCGGCACTGGGGTGGACGAGTCGGTCGGGACTCGTCACCCAGCACAACATCATGGAGAACTACCGCCTGACGCCGCGCAACACCATCGTGTTCGGCGTCCGACGGCTCGAGCGCGGCACGACGTATCCACTTCCGCAGAAGGAGCCGGACCCGGCGCTCGTCGAAGAACTCGCAGAAGCCCTCGCGACGCGGTTTCCGGCTCTTTCCGACGTCGCGATCGATCGTGCGTGGGGAGGATGGATCGCGATCGCCTCGTCCTGGCTTCCGCTCGCCGGGCAGATCGACGACAACATCTTCTACTCGATCGCCTGCAACGGCCACGGTCTGGCCCAAGCGCCCTATGTGGGGTCCCTCATTGCCGATCTGATCGCAGACGGCAAACGTCACGAGGACTTGCAGGAATTGTGGATGAAGAAGCCTGAGTTTCCACGCCCGATGATGATGGGCCCGCTGGGACTGCGCGCCATCTGGACCGTCGACCGTTTCAACGATCTGGTCAACGGAAGCCGATGCAATGCCCGACGAGGCTCTGTGCCTGTGGCCTGACCGTTCGACTGACCGGTGCCTACTTCCTCCTTCTGATCGCCACCGGCTTCGCAGCCGCGGCCGTGGTGGGCGGCAGGGACATCGGTATGGTCGACGGCAACGGGCAGGCGTCCCCGGTCCTGCTGGCCTCCGATGTCCTGGGGAACGGCTCCGCCATGCGCGTCGCGCTGATCACCGCTGTGGCGTGTGCCGCCTTCCTCGTCATCCTCACGACCGTAACGAGCGTGATGTTCGCAGCCGCCGTCACCCTCGCGCACGATGTGTTCGCGCGTGCCGACGGTCCGCGCGCCACCGGCCGACACGTGCGGGCGCTGCGTCTGGCCATCGTCGTCCTGGGGGCCATGGGCCTGACGCTGTCCGCGGCCGCTCACCGGTATTCGGTGGAGTTCCTGGCCATCTTCTCGATGAGCGTCGCGGCGACATGCGTGGCCCCGGTGCTCGTCTACTCCTTCTTCTGGCCCCGGTTCAACCGCAGAGGGCTGTTGTGGTCCGTCTACGGGGGGCTGCTGCTGTGCACCGTCCTCACGATGTTCTCTCCCACCGTGTCCGGCTCCGCGTACGCGCTCATGCCGGACGCGGATTTCCATTGGTACCCGTTCCGCACTCCGGGCCTGCTCTCCGTACCCGCGGCGTTCGTCCTCGGCTGGTTCGGCAGCAGGAACCCGGTCCGGGGCCCGGTTCGCGCCGGGAGAGTGGCGGAGCAGAGCGTCAGCTGAGGACGCCGTCCGCATCGGTGGGCAGGGCCTGTTCCGCCCAGATCACCTTGCCCTCGCGGCTGTGCCGTGTGCCCCAGCGCTCGGCGAGCTGGGCGACCAGCAGCAGGCCACGCCCGCCCTCGTCGAAGGTGCGGGCGTGGCGCAGGTGCGGGGAAGTGCTGTTCGTGTCGAAGACCTCGCAGGTCAGCGTGGACTGGAGGATCAGCCGCAGCTGGATCGGGCCCTTGCCGTAACGGATCGCGTTGGTGACCAGTTCGCTGACGATCAGTTCCGTGGCGAAGGACAGTTCCTCCAGTCCCCAGGCGGTGAGCGTTTCGGACGTGTGGCCACGGGCGCCGGCGACGGCCGCCGGGTCCGAGGGGAGGTCGAGCGTGGTGACATGGCCGGGGTCGAGGGCCAGGGTCCGCGCCACCAGCAGGGCGACGTCATCGGACCGGTTGCTGGGCAGTACGGCGGCCAGCAACCGGTCGCAGATCTCCTCCGGCGTGTCCGGCCCGTCGGCGAGGGCGTCGCACAGCGCGGCGCGCGCGGAGTCGACGTCACGGCCGCGGCTCTGGATGAGACCGTCGGTGTACAGGGTCAGCAGACTGCCCTCCGCCAGCTCGAACTGAGCCGTCTCGAAGGGGAGCCCGCCCAGGCCCAGGGGCGGGCCGATCGGCATCTCGGGAAAGTCGACCGACCACCTGGCGCCAATGTCCTTGGCGGGAAGGGGAGTTGACACGGCCGGGGCGACATGGCCGGCGCTGGCCAGCGTGCACACGCGGGACACCGGATCGTAGACCGCGTACAGGCAGGTGGCGCTCAGTTCGCCGTCTTCCCGAGCTTCCTCGCGCTGCAGACGGATGACCACGTCGTCCAGATGTGTGAGGAGTTCATCGGGCATCAGGTCGATGTCCGCGAAGGCCCGGACGGCCGTGCGCAGGCGGCCCATCGTGGCGGCGGCGTGCAGGCCGCGCCCGACGACATCGCCGACGACGAGGGCGACCCGCGCTCCGGACAGTGGGATCACGTCGTACCAGTCACCGCCCACGCCCGCCCGTGCACCGCTCGGCAGATAGCGGGACGCCGTGTCGACGGCGGACTGCTCCACCGCGCGCTGCGGCAGCAGGCTGCGCTGGAGGGTGAGCGCGGTGGTGCGCTCCTGGCTGTACCGGCGGGCGTTGTCGATGGACACCGCCGCCAGTGCCGCGATCTCCTGGGCCAGCAGGAGGTCGTCGTCATCGAAGGGAGCCGTGGTGCTGCGGCGGAGGAACTGGGCGAGGCCCAGGGTGTGGCCGCGCGCCCGCAGGGGCAACAGAAGGGCCGAGTGGTGGACGGACGCGGGCGCCGTGACGCGGTGCGGGCGCGGCTGTCCCGAGGCCAGAGCGCGCGCCGGTTCCGACTCCGCCGGGTAGGTGTGCGTCCGGCCGGTGGCGACCGGCAGGTCCACGTCGCCGTCCAGCGCCGAACGCTGGGCGATACGACGCAGCACCGGCGTGCGCGCGGCCGGCGTGGACGGATGGGCGTCGCCGTCGTGGAGCAGGGAGTCGAGGAGGTCGACGGTGACCAGGTCGGCGAAGTCCTCGGTGCCGAACTCCGCCAGCTCCTCGGCGGTACGGGCGGTGTCGAGACTCGTCCCGATCCGCCGGCTCGCCTCGTTGGCCAGCAGCAGCCGGCGCTGCACCCGCCGGTCGCGCTCCTCCTGATAGGCCGCGACGACCTGCTCCGAGCCGCGGTCGACGTATGCGAAGGCCGCACCGACCAGCCGCATGGCCGCGGCGTTCATCAGCTCCCAGTCGTCGCTGAGCCGTGCTGCCTCGCCCTGGATCAGCTGGATGAGCATCATGTGGGCGAGGCGGTAGGAGCGCAGCAGCTGGCTGATCGGCACCCCGCTCCGGGCGGCCTGGCGGGCGACCTCCAGCGCCTTGGGCGGCGCCTCGACCTCCGTCACCTCGATACGCCGTTCGAGTACATCGAGGAACCTGGTGATGTGCCCGGCCGTCTCCTCCAGAGCGAGCTCGGCGATCTCGTCGTGCTCCCACAGCTCGGGCATGTCGACGCGCAGGCGTCGCAGCAGCAGGTCGGCCGACTCCTCCGCCCGGGGTCTGAGCTCCTGAGCCAGACGACGGAGGAACATGTCGACATCGATGCCCATACCGAAAACGTACCGAAGCTCCCAGATCCGCGCCCCTCCAGCGCGGCCGGGCAAGCCGGGGTGCCCACCGCGGCCGACGTCTTGCCCGCGCCTGACGCCGTGCCCTGCTCCGGGCCCGTCCCTCGGGCCGCTGTGCGGCCGTCGCGGCTCTACGTGGCGCGGAAACGACCATGCTCCACCTCCACGACCCGCCCTTCGGTCATCAAGCGGTCCAGGTGCTGTACCGCCGTTCGCCGCTCCACGGGCCCCACCTGTGGCAATTCGACGTGGGGCCGGTAGACCAGCCGGTGCTCGACGACCTCCTCGACGGTCCGGGGTTCGCCGAGGAAGGCCAGCAGCGTCGCCTCCCGCTTCTTCACCACTTCGGCGAAGGCGTCGAGCCGGCGCCGGAACTCCGCCGCGCCCTCGATCACGCCCTTCTGGTGGGAGGTGCCGTACCAGCGTGCGTCGATCTCCCGGCACCGGCGCATCGACGCCTCGAAGTCCACGAGGCTGCTGCCCACGTCGCCGTAGTACGGTCCGAACGACGTCAGGTCGATGTCCGCCACGAACAGGAAACCCTCCGGCTCGATCAGGAAGCCGCTGTGGCCCGCGGTGTGGCCGGGGAGGTGCACGACGGTGACGGTGCGTCCGCCCAGGTCGAAGACGGTGCCGTCCGCGAACCCTGTCGCGTCCGGACGGCCGTGCACGTGGAAGTGTTCCCGCAGCCCCTTGTCGGCCTCGTCAGCTGCCTCGGGCGGAAGACCGAATCCGGCGACCAGGACCTCGCGGGAGCGCAACGCATCGAGATCGCCGTGGTGGACGTGGACCGGCACCTCGTAGCTGCCGAGACCGGCGATGTGGTCCTCGTGTGCATGGCTGACGAGTACCGCGTCCGCGGGTGGCGCGTCCTCGACGAGTGAGAGGGAGGGATCGATCACCAGCGATTCGCCGGCGCCGCGCACGAGCAGTGAGTTGCCGTACGGGTAGGCGCCCCGGTCGGCGCCGACGAGCACGTTGACCTCGCCGTATTCCACTGTCGTGTATCCGGTTGTGCGTGTTTCCATTGCTGCAACTTCCTTCGGCGAGGCGGTCGGCGAGGAGCGTGCTCAGGTAGGGCGCTTGGGCGAGTCCGTGGCCGTTGCAGGCGATGAGGTAGGAGACATTCCTGGTGGCCTCTCCGACGACCGGCAGCCATGGCGGTGTCATCGCGATCCAGCCGCCCCGGGCCCGTTGGACCGCGACATCGTAAAGGGAGGGGCAGCGGGCGCGAAAGGCGCGAGTGAGGTCCGCCACGGCCGCCAGGGGCCGGCTTACGAGCGCCGATCGCGCCCCGCGGAACAGCTCGTCCAGCCGGTCGCTTTGAGGCGGTCAGGGGCGATCGGTTCGGTCTCGATCACGCTGACCCGGACCGGCGCTGCCAGCCGCTTCGGGGTGATCGCAAGGTCGCGGGAGTAGCGTTCGAGGAACGTGCCCGGCAGGCCGAGGTCCCGGCCGTCTGCGAACTCGACGCCTGCGCCCGCCTTCTGGAATATCCGCGCCCGGAGCATCGGCCCCGGATGCCGGGAGCATGACCGCGCTTTCGGGTGGCCTGCCCCCGTGCGCCCTTCCTGCCTACGGCCGGCTGCCTTAACGTCGCGAGCAGCGACGTACCCGATCCGCAGAGGAGGACGTCATGCCCGGTCTCCGCATGGCCATGACCGCAGCCGACGGCGGCAAGCACGGTGGCCCGCCGGATGACCAGCCCTGGCCGGTGCCCGATGAAGAGCCCAGCCCCGATGGCAGCCGCCCCCAGGAACTGACCCGGTGACCACTCACCCTTCATCGGTCCATCCGGGACAGGCCGCGCTCGCCAGGGAACTGGCCAAGCGCGGTCTGCTCTCCGCGGAGTGGCGCGAGATCTGGGAGCAGACGCCGCGGCACCGTTTCGTCCCGGACCCGGCGTGGCGGCAGTTGCGGCGCTCCTGCGAGCTGGTCACCGGTCAGGAGCGGATGGACCTGATCTACTCCGATGAGCCAGTGGTCACGCAGCTGGACAACGGGGAGGAGGGAGGACCTGGCATCGCCACGTCCTCCAACTCCATGCCCTCGATGGTTGCCCGGCAGCTCGGCGCCCTGGACGTCAGGCCCGGGCACCGCGTCTTGGAGATCGGCACGGCCACGGGATACGTGTCCGCGCTGCTGTGCCGTCGGGTGGGCGAGGAGAACGTCTTCACGGTCGAGATCGACGGCGTGCTCGCCGCGCAGGCGCGAGCCAACCTGGCCGCGGAGGGGCTGCACCCGACGACGGCGGTCGCCGACGGGGAGTTGGGCCTGCCCGCTCACGCTCCGTACGACCGGATCCTGTCCACCTGCGCGCTGCGCTGGGTACCGCCGTCGCTGGTCGGCCAACTCGCTCCGGGTGGCGTCCTGGTCACCCCGATGACCGATGTCTTCTACGGCGGCGCCACGGTCCGCCTGGCCCGCCAGGAGAGCGGAGACCTCTCCGGCCGGTTCTTCCACGGTGCCACGTACATGCCCATGCGCTCCCACCGGCTGGAGAAGCTGGGGCCGCCGGACGCCACCACGGCGCGGCGCAGGGACACCGGCCTGGACCCGGAGCGGCTCTACCCGCTGGGCTTCGCCCTGTACGGCAGCGCTCGTCTGCCGGGCGTACGGATGACCCACGGCTTCCACCAGGACGTCCGGACCGTGTGGCTACAGGCCGAGGACGGCTCGGCGGCCGTGGCCGGCGGCGGGACGGTGACGGTGTACGGGCCGCGGGACCTGTGGGCGGAGATCGCAGAGGTCGAGGCGGAGTACGCGGCCCGCGGCCGGCCGGACCCCCAGTGCTTCGGCCTGACGGTCACTGCGCATGGCCAGCACCTGTGGTGGGACACCCCGGCGGGGGTGATCCCCTCGAAGGAGCCCCACAGCGCCACCGGCCGGTGACAGCGGCGCGAGAACGCCCGTGGCGCGCGAGTCGGCCCAGCGCGTCGGCGCGGGCCGGCTGGGTGGCGCCAGGGAGAAACCGCGGACGGCTGTCAGCCCAGCCGGGGGATTTCGATGGCCGGGGAGTGCGACGAGGACACCCCGGCGACCGGCCCGCTGCTGTGCGGGGCGCGGCCGCCGGGTGTGAATGATTCCTCGACCCGTCGGGCGCGGGAACCCCTCGTGCCGACCGTGCCGGACTACCTCGTGACGAGGTCGAAGGACGTGAGGACCGCGGCATGGTCCGAGGGCCAGTCGTTCGCCGCGACGTCGGGGAAGAGGTTGTTGGCGCCGGTGACGTATGCAGCGGAGGTGCGCGGCATCAGGGCGGCGCCGGCGTACAGGACGAAGTCGATACGGTCCTGCGGTTCGGGGCGGCCGCTGCCGTCCTCGTGGGCGTCGTGGATCGGTGACCAGGTGAAGCCGGGGTGGCGCAGTGGGTCGGCGTGGATCGTCCGGTAGGAGTCGCGCAGGCCCGCGGCCTCGGCGGCGCGGGTGACGGGCCAGGGGACGGCGCCCCGGCCACCGTGGAGAGGGGCGGTCGCCTCGGTCCAGTCCAGGTGGGAGGGGGCGTTGAAGTCGCCGAGGAGGAGGACGGGTGTGGTGTCGCGGTCGGCGAGCTGTCCGGCCATGGCGTCGAGCATGTCATGCATCTGGGCCAGGCGGCCTGAGGACGCCTCGCGGTCGGCGAGTTCGGCGGCCGTGAGGCCGTCGAAACAGGCGTCGTACGGGCCGTACGGCGTGTAGTTGAGGTGCGTGCTCCACAGGACCACTTCGTGCGGGAGGCCGGTGTCCGTGCGGGTGTCCAGCCGGACCGTCACGCCCGTACCGCCGTAGAAGCCGGGGTCCGGGCTGCCGTGCCGGGCCTCGATCGGGTAGCGGCTGAGGACCGCGAGGTTCTGACCCGCCTGGTGGTAGTCCCAGCCGAGGGCCGCGGCGAGTTCCTCGGCGGCGGTGAAGTGGTTCTCCTGGATACCGACGAGGTCCACGTCGGCATCCAGCAGGATTCTGAGCTGCTTGTCCCGGTGGTCGTCCACCTTGGTGCCGCCGAACCAGAGGTTCCAGCTCATCACCTTCAGCTCGCGGACCAGGGGGTCGTCCGCGCCGACGACCGGGATACGGACCCCGAGACGGGCCCGGCCGCCCGCCGAGTCCGTGGCGATGACGGTGATTTCCGCGGTTCCGGCGGTGCGGGGCGTGCCGTGGACGGTGCCGTCGGGGGTGACCTCCGCCCAGTCCGCGCCGTGCTCCGCGGCGAAGGTGACCGCGTCCGGCCCGGCGCCCCTGAGCAGCCCCGCGATGCCGGCCCTGAAGCGCTCGCCGACCCGGGCGTTACGGGTCGTGAGCGAGCCGGTGAGGAAGTACGGGCCGGTGGCGGTGTCCGCCACGAGAGAGCGCAGCAGCGGCAGTCCGGCCTGCTTGAGGCTGTCCAGCACGGTCCGGCCGGGTGCGGGCGGCACCGGCGCCATGGACGGTACGGCCAGCACCCGGCAGCCCGCGGCCTCGGCCGAGGCGACTCCGGTGGGGGTGTCCTCGACCGCCACGCACGCGGAGGGCCGTACCCCGAGCGCGTGAGCCGCGGCGAGGTAGGGGTCGGGAGCGGGCTTGCTGTGTTCGGTGTCGTCGGCGGTGACGGTCACCGCGAAGTGGGTGAGGCCCAGGGCGCTCAGCACGATCTCCGCGACGGACCGGGGCGAGGCGGTGACCAGCGCCGTGCGGATGCCGTGGCGGCGCAGCTCGTCGAGGAGCTCCACGGCACCGGGGCGCGGCTCGACCCGGCTCTCCACCCGTACGGTGAACTCCCGCTGCAGGGCCGCCGCGAGCGCGTCCTCGGAGATCTCGCCGCCGATCACCCGTTGCAGGTGGGCCGCCGTGTGCGCCACCGGACGGCCGAGCACCTCGGGAAGATCCGCGTCAGTGAGCTCATGGCCCAGGTCCTGGGCCACATGGGCGACGGACAGCCACCACACCTCCTCGGTGTCGACGAGGGTGCCGTCCATGTCGAAGAGGACGGCCTGGAGGGGGCAGTCGGTGGTGGCTGCCTGGGGGATGGGGTCGGACACGGTTCTCTTTCGTTCTCTGTGGTTCTCTGTTGTCCTGGGCCTGTCGGACCGTTGTGGCTGTCGGACCGTTGTGGCTGTCGGACCGTACGGCTGTCAGAGCGTACGGTCGGCCACCAGCACCGGACGGTCCGGCAGGGACACGGTCACCCGCGTGCCCGGGGCGAACGCCGCGGCCGAGTCGGTCGGCAGGTCGGCCTTGATCTCCGTACCGTCGCTGCCGTCGGGCAGGCGGACGGTCAGCCGGGTGACTGCGCCGAGGAAGGCGGACCCTGTGACCTGGGCGGTGCCCTGCGGGTCCGTGGTCACCCGTACCGCCTCGGGGCGTACCAGTACATCGGCTTCGGGGCCGTGGGGCGCCTCGCCGTCCACCGGCAGCCGCCGGCCCAGGACCTCGACCACCGTACGATCGTCCGCGAGACGGCCGGGGATGCGGTTCATGGTGCCCACGAACTCGGCGACGAAGGCGGTGGCGGGGCGGCCGTACAGCTCCGAAGGCACGGCGCACTGCTCCAGCCGGCCCGCGCGCATCACCGCGACCCGGTCCGCCATGGACAGCGCCTCCTCCTGATCGTGCGTCACGAAAAGGGTAGTGATGCCCAGTTCCTGCTGGAGGCGGCGGATCTCCTCGCGGAGGGTGAGGCGCACCTTGGCGTCCAGGGCCGAGAGCGGCTCGTCCAGCAGCAGGACGCGGGGGCGCAGAGCGAGGGCGCGGGCGAGCGCGATGCGCTGCTGCTGGCCGCCGGAGAGCTGGTGCGGGAAGCGGTCGCCCTTGTCCGGCAGGCCGACCAGCTCCAGCAGTTCGGCGGCGCGGGCCCGCCGCTCGGTGGCGCGGACCTTGCGCATCCGCAGGCCGAAGGCCACGTTGTCCAGCGCGTTGAGGTGCGGGAAGAGGCTGTAGGACTGGAAGACCATGCCGGCGTCGCGGCGGTGCGCGGGGACCGCGGTGACGTCCTCGCCGTCCACCAGCACCTGGCCGGCGTCGGGGTGCTCGAACCCGGCCAGCATCCGCAGCGCGGTGGTCTTGCCGCAGCCCGACGGGCCGAGCAGGGCGAGCAGTTCACCGGGCCGTACGGTCAGGTCCAGCCCGTCGAGCGCGACGGTGGCGCCGAACTCGCGGCGCAGCCCGCGGAACTCGACGGAGGCGGCGTCGGCGGTGTTGTCGACGGCCGGGCGGGACTGCCGGGGGACGGTGGCGGTGGAGTCGGTCATGCCGTAGCACTCCTGGAGTCGGTACGAGAGGGGGTGCGCCGTCCGCCGAGCGCGGCGAGGGCCACCAGCAGGACCCAGGTGACCACCAGGCTCAGGACGGAGACGGCGACGGACAGCTGGGCCTGGGAGCCGCTGACCGAGACGATCCACACGGCGAACGGGCGGAAGCCGAGCAGCTGGGCGACGGTGAACTCGCCGAGCACCAGCGCGAGGGTGAGGAACGCCGAGTTCAGCAGCGCGCCGCGCAGATTGGGCAGCACCGCGCGGAGCAGGGCCTGCGTCCGCCCTGCGCCGCAGCTGCGCGCCGCCTCGATGAGGGTACGGACGTCGATGGCGCGCAGCCCGGCGTCCAGCGCCCGGTACACGAACGGCAGCGCCATCACCGTGTAGGCGAGGACGAGCACGATCGGGAACGACGGGTTCTGCAGCGCCATGAAGGTCTGGTAGAAGGGCGTGGCCGCCAGGTGGTCGGGACCCCAGCGCAACACGGTGACCAGCCCGGCCGTGAAGGCGATCGGCGGGACGACCAGGGGCAGCGAGCACACCACCTCCACCACCGGGCGCAGCCGGGGTGCGCCCAGCCGCAGCGCGACCATGGCGGGCACCATCAGCAGCAGGACGACCGCGATGGTGGCCACAGCCAGCTCCAGGGAGAGCAGCAGGCTGGGCGCGAAGCCCTGGGCGCCGACGATCTGCCGGTAGGCGTCCACGGACATGCCCCGGCCCGGTACGTCGACCGTGAAGACCACCGAGGCGGCCAGCGGCACCAGGAAATAGAGCCCGGCGAGGGCGAGCACCGCGCCGCGCCAGACGCGCGGACGGGACGTGCGGGACCGGCCGGCGGCCGGCCCGGCGGGGGCGGGGGTCAGGCGAGCCATCGCGCGCTCCGTCGTTGCAGGGGCAGGTACACGGCCATCACCAGGCCGGCGACCACGACCATGTCGAGGCTGAGCGCCAGCGCCACGTTCTCCTGGCCGACCAGGACGTTGCCGGAGATGGCATCGGCGATCTGGAGGGTGACCAGCGGCACCGAGCTGCCGACCATGGCGGCGGCGGTGGCGTACGCGGCGAACGAGCTGCCGAAGAGCAGCACCAGCCCGCCGAGCAGCGAAGGCGTGAGCACCGGCAGCGCCACGTGCCGCCAGAACTGCCACGTGGTGGCGCCGTTGTTCTGCGCGGCCTCCCGCCACTGGGAGCGCAGCCCCTCAAGGGCCGGGGTGATGGTGAGCACCATCATCGGGATGAGGAAGTACAGGTAGGTGATGACCAGGCCCCAGAAGCTGTAGAGGCTCCAGCCCGTGGCGCCCAGGCCCAGGTGCCGGGTGAGGACACCGGAGTTGCCGAGGGTGGCGACGAAGGCGAAGGCGAGCGGGACGCCACCGAAGTTGGCGAACACGCCGGAGGCGGTGAGGACGCCCTCGCGCAGCGCGCGGGACCGGGAGGTCACCACGACCTGGGCGAGCGGCAGCCCGAGCAGCGCGGCGAGCAGGGCACAGACCGCGGACAGCTGCACGCTGCCGAGCAGCGCGTCGAGGTAGGCGCCGTCGAGCGAGGCGGCGAGGTTGGCGGTGGTGTACGACGAGGCGCCGGTGGCCGGGTCCTTCACGGTGAAGGCGCCGATGAGCATGGCGAGGGCGGGGATGCCGAAGCTGACCGCGGTGAACGCGAGCAGGGGCAGCACCGCGAGCCGGCCGGTGGCGCGGCGCCGCCGCGCCGGGACGGTGTGCGTCCCGGCGGCGGGGGCGGGCGAGTGAGCGGTAGTGGTCATGGAGGGGATTACCGGATTACTCGGAGACGGCCTTGCCCCAGCCCTGGCCGAGCGTCTGCTTGGCCTTGGACTGCTGGGCGTTGGACGGGAAGGTGGGGGTGCCGGTGACCTTCGGGAGCTTGGCGGCGGCCGCCTTGTCGAGGGTGCCGGCCTTCTCCATCGCGGCCATCCGCGCGGGGCGGGCGTAGCCCTTCAGCCAGAGGTTCTGGGCCTCGTCGCTGTACAGGTACTCCTGCCACAGCCGGGCCGCGGCCGGGTGCGGCGCGTCCTTGTTGATCGCCTGCGAGTAGTACTGGGCGAACTTGCCGTCCTTGGGAACGGCGACCTTCCAGTCCGCGCCCTTCTTCTTGAACTCGTCGGCGTACCCGGAGTTGAGGTAGTCCCAGTCGATGCTGATGGGCGTCTCGCCCTTCTCGATCGTGGCTGGGGTGGACTCGACGGGGTTGTAGTTGCCGTTCTTCTTCAGCTTGGCGAAGAAGTCGATGCCGGGCTGGATGTCGTCGAAGGAGCCCTTGTTCGCGAGCGCCGCCGCGTACACGGCGCCGAAGGCCGAGCCCGACTTGGTGGGGTTGCCGTTGAGCGCGACCTGCCCCTTGTACTGGGGCTTCAGCAGGTCGGCGAAGGTCTCCGGGCACTTCTTGACGCGCCCCGCGTCGCAGCCGATGGACATGTAGCCGCCGTAGTCGTTGTACCAGCGGGCCTGGGGGTCGCGCTGCGCGGCGGGTATCTCGTCGTACGAGGCGACCTTGTACGGCGCGAGGAGGCCCTGCTGGGCGGCGCTGATCTCGAAGGAGCTTCCCAGGTCGAGCACGTCGGGGGCGCGGTCCTGGCCCTTGCGGGAGGTGACCGCGTTGATCTCGTCCTGGCTGGCGCCGTCCGGGTTGTCGACCTGGACCTTGATCCCGTACTTCTTCTGGAACCCGTCGATCAGGGCGCCGTAGTTGGCCCAGTCCCGCGGCAGGGCGATCGCATTGAGCGTGCCCTCCTTCTTGGCGGCGGTGACCAGGGCGTTCATACCGCCGAAGTCCTTGGCCGAGGTCGCGGTGGCGGCCTTGGCGCCGGCACCGGACTGTGCGTTGGGGGCAGCGCCGCAGGCGCTGAGGGCGAGGGCGGCGGCCGCCAGGCCACCGGCGAGGACAGTGGTCCTCGAAAGGGACACGTTCACGATCTCTCCGTCAACTTGTTTGGACAAGTTGACCCCAGTTAGCACGCCGCCGCTGTCCTGGAGATGAACGGGAAAAGAACTCGACACCGGCGCCAGGCGACACCCTCACCCCATGTGACCTGCGCCTCGTCGAGATGGCTGGGCACGGACCGGTATCGCGCCACATCTCTCCATGCGTCGTTTACGCTGATGACGACCGAATGCAGTGCGCACACTTCGCGCACTTCATGTATCCGATCGAGGGGGAGCATTGGCACCGCGGCACGAAGAGATCGCCGAAGAACTTCGGCAGGCCATCGACGGCGAGGAATATCCGGTCGGCGCGCGCCTCCCCTCGGAAGCCGAGCTCTCCGCTCGCTTCGGCGTCTCGCGCGGCACCGTGCGGCAGGCGGTCGCGGCGCTCACCACGGAGGGCCTGATCGGCTCCCGCCAGGGTGCCCGACGCGTCGTCCTGGCCAGCAGGCGCAGCCAGAGCTTCACCGAGCTGCGCAGCTTCGCGCAGTGGGCACGAGCCATGGGCCGTACCGCGACGGGCCTGGTGGCGGCGGCCGAGCGCCGCCCCGCGACCGCGGAGGACGCCACCCGCCTCCACCTTCCCGCCGGCACTGAGGTGCTGTACGTGCTGCGCGTCCGCGGCCTGGACGGTGAGCCCGTCCTCGTGGAGCGGACCGTCTACGCGGACTGGATCGCCCCCGACGTCGAGCGCATCGAGCCGGACTGCTCCTCGGTGACCCAGCGCCTGTACGAGCAGACCGGCCTCGTCTTCGCCTATGGCGAGCATCTGATCGACGCGGTGGCCGCCGGCGCCCAGGATGCCGAACTGCTCGGCGTCCGCCGCACCAGCCCCCTGCTGCGGGTGCGCCGCGTGACGACCACTCACGCCGGCCGTCCCGTCGAGTGGTCCGACGACCGCTACCGTTCCGACGCCGTCAGCTTCAGCGTGCACAACTCCATCGGCGCCAATCCGCTGGCCCGCCGCACCGGGCCCGGCCTCTTTCCGGCCCCCTGACCGCCCGGCGCGGCCAGGGGACGGGCGGCGGGCGGTCAGGAGCGCGTCGTGACCGACGGGTTCTCGGCGTCGGGTGCCGGGGCGGTGCCGTGGGCGGGCGGGGTGTTCAGGGCCGAGCCGCGGCGGCCGAAGGCCAGGTACAGGGCCGCGGCGAGCAGCAGCCAGGCCCCGAACAGGGTCCAGGTGACTCCCGGGAGGAGATAGGCGAGGTAGAGGCAGGAAGCGGCGGAGAGGATGGGGACGAAGGGGAAGAGCGGGACTCGGTACGAGCGCGGCGCGTCGGGGGCGATACGGCGCAGCACCACGACAGCGGCAGCCACCGCGATGAACGCGGCGAGCGTTCCCATGCTCGTCAGGTCGGCGAGATGCTGCAGGGGCACCAGGGCGGCGAGCAGACCGACCAGGACACCCACGATCCAGGTGTTGTGGGCGGGGGTGTGGCGTTTGCGGTCGACGCGCCGGAAGATCTGCGGCACGAGCCCGTCGCGCGCCATGGCGAACAGGATGCGGGTCTGTCCGAAGAGCGTGACGAGCACCACGCTGAAGATCGAGACGACCGCGCCCGCCGAGAGGACGACGGCGGGCCAGCCCATGCCGGTCACCTGGCGCAGGATCTCGGCCAGAACGGCCTCTCCGGCCGCGGCCTGCTTGCCGAACTCCCCGGCGGGCTGGGCGCCGACGGCGGCCAGCGCGACCAGGATGTAAAGCAGGGTGACCACGATCAGGGTGAAGGTGAGGGCGAGCGGGATCGTCCGCCGTGGGTTGCGGACCTCCTCGCCGGCGGTGGCGACGGTGTCGAAGCCGACGTAGGAGAAGAAGACGCCGGACGCGGCGGCGCCGATGCCGGCCATGCCGTGCGGTGCGAAGTCGGTGAAGTGCTCGGCGTTGAACGCGGTGATCGCCACCGCGACGAAGAGGACGAGTACACCGAGCTTGACCGCGACCATCACGGCATTGACGGCGGCGGACTCCCGCGTACCGCGGACCAGCAGAAGGGAGCACAGCAGCACGACCACCAGCGCGGGGAGGTTGAAGTAGCCGCCCGCGCCCGGCGGTTGGCTGATCGCTTCGGGAAGCTGGAAGCCGAACAGTGCATCGGTGAGCTCGTTGAGATACTGGCCCCAGCTCACGGCCACGGTCGAAACCGCCACACCGTACTCCAGGACCAGGCACCACGCCACGACATAGGCCGCGCCCTCGCCGAGCGAGGCGTAGGTATAGCTGTACGTACTGCCCGACACCGGTAGGGCACCGGCGAGTTCGACGTAGCACAGCGCACCCAGCCCGGCCACGACGGCGGCGAGCGCGAAGGACAGCAGTACGGCGGGACCTGCCTTGGGAACGGTGGTGCCCAGAACGAAGAAGATGCCCGTTCCCACGACCGAACTGATGCCGATCAGTGTCAGCTGGCCGACCCCCATGCTGCGCCGGAGGGATGCTCCGCCCGCCCCCTTTGCGTCGGTTGATTCGCCCGCTTCGTCGTCGGTGTCGGCCTCGGACACCAGTTGGCCGATCGGCTTGCGGCGGCACAACTGGCTCATGATGCGGCTCATGGCTGCTCTCTTCCTGGCGGTCCCGTCGGCCTGAAATGCGGTGCCACCGCGTGAACTGCGGTGGCACCGTGGTGGCTTCGGGTGATCGTCGAGCACGCGAAAGAATTGCCGCAACTGTCGTGTGTGGACAAAAAACTTGCTGCAGTTGGCCACTTGGACGATTGAATCGTCGGCGCGGCTATGGCGGTCGGAGCGCGGCGGTCAGGGTATGACGGCCAGGCTGATCAGCCCGCTCGCGGACCGGACTCCTTGCTCGGTGAGGCAGGCCGTCGGGTCGGTACTGAGGAGTTCCTTGGTCAGGACAATCGTCGCTCCTTCGAACTGACCGGATTCGACCTCGCCGGTCTTGACCAGGACCGTGTTCCCGTTCGGCTTGAGATTGATCTGTCCGGTGCCCCGGATCTCGCTGGAGCGTCCGTTGTTCCAGCGGAATGTCGTCGGCCCGGACAGCTCCCCGCCCAGGCAGGAGATGGTGCCGCTGGCGGTGCCCGTGAAGGAGGCCCCCGTGATGCCCTGCGCGCCGGTGCCCGCGCAACCGGAGACGTGGCCTTCCTCGGTGACGAAGGTGTCCCGTGAGGCAATGGTCAGGCCCGGGCGGTAGCGGGTGTCGGTGGAGCCGACCGGGCAGGTGATGTCGATGGGGCCGGCCTCCGCCCGCGGCGCAGCGTGCGCCCCGGGTGCGGTCACCGGCGTACTGAGGACGAGTCCTGCGGCAAGGGCAGCCCCTCGCAAGCGACACATCACGCTCAACGTCCTTTCTCTGTACCCACGTTGGCAAACAAAACCCCGGGCTATATAGCCCCGCACGTCCATCTCATGCGCCGATGTCATGGATGGGCTCTCGGGTGAGCGCGATATCGCCATCGCTACGTGTCCTGAGCCAGCGGCATGCCGTTGGCTCGGCGAGGGTCGCTCGTTCGAGTGGGAAGTCGGGGAGGCAGGGGTGGGCGTGGTGGACGCGGATGTCGTGGTGATCGGCGCCGGGTGCTGGGGCGGTCGAATCGCCCAAGTTGTAGCTGTGGGCACTGGCCGGCTGGGTGGCGCCAGGCGGAAACCGCGGACGGTTGTCAGCCCAGTCGGGGGATTTCGATGGCCGGGCAGCGGTCCATGACCATGTCGAGGCCGGCCGCGCGGGTGCGTTCGTAGGCTGCCTGGTCGATGACGCCGAGTTGGAACCAGACCGCCTTGGCGCCGATGGCGACGGCCTCGTCGGCTACCTGACCCGCGAGGGTGCTGTTCACGAAGGTGTCGACGACGTCGACCTTGAAGGGGATGGCGTCGAGGGAGGGGTAACCCTGTTCTCCGTGCACCGTCTCGGCCTTCGGGTGCACGGGGACGATCCGTTTGCCGAAGCGCTGCAGTACGTCCGCGACGCCGTACGCGGCCCTCCGCTGGTTCGAGGACAGGCCGACGATGGCCCAGGTGTCTCCGAGCTCCGTCAGGATCCTGCGAATGGTCGCCGAGTCGTCATCGCCGTGCATGGGTGCCTCCTAGCGGTTGTCGTGCGCAATGTACCCCGTAAGGGTCAGGAACCGGCGGCTCGTCGGGTCGGCTGCCGGGGCGTCGGGCCTGGCCGGAAAGTGTCTTACGGGCAGGTTGCCGCCGCTCTACTTTGACCTCGTGACCAGATTTCGAAATTGGTCATGAAGTCAGGCGCCAGGACGAGCAGCATGGGGGCGACGAGCACGTGGAGCGTGGCGAGCGGATTCTGGAAGCGGCGGGGGAGTTGCTGGTCGCATGGGGGTACCGGCGCGTCACCATCGATGAGATCGCCCGCCGCGCCCGGGTCGGCAAGGGCACGGTCTATCTGCACTGGAAGACCAAGGACGCGCTCTTCCTGGCCGTCGTCCTGCAGGCCAAGCTCCGCAGCCACCGTGCGCAGACGGCCCGTATGCGCGTCGACCCGCTGGAGGTCCTGCCCAGCCGGATGATGAGCGGGGTGTACCGGGACTTCCTGGCGGACCCCGTGCTGCGCGCCCTCTACAGTGCCGACACCGACGTGCTGGGCCGGTTCAACGACATCGCCAAGAAGGAGCTCGCCGAACTCACGTCGTACGGGGATCAGGTGGTGCGCCGCTCTCTCGAAGTGCTGCGCGAACACGGGCTCGTACGGCTGGACATGGACGTCGTGCAGCAGCAGTACGCGTTGCTGGCGACGGCCTCCGGTTTCTTCCTGACCGAAGCGCTGCTCCACGACCGTGCGCCGCACGCCGCGGAGGAGCGGGCCCGCATCCTCGCCCACACCCTGCGGGGCGCGCTGGAGACCTCAGCCGATCCCGCCACCGGTACCGATCCCGCTACGGATCCCGGTACCGATACCGCTACCGATCCCGCCGCCGCCCGTACCCGCGTGGCCGCGGAAGCCGCCGTGTTGGAGATCATCCCGCTCTACGAGCGCCTCGAAGAGCTCAGCGAGCAGGAAATGCGGCGGCAATTGCGTCATTGACGTGACCCACCCCCCCACGACCTGGAGGAGAACGCACGATGACCGAAGCACCTGCCACCCCGGCCTCCCCGATCACCGCCCACGTCGGCAAGCACCCCGGCGAGCCGAACGTCGCCGACCCGGCGTTCCTCGCCGACCCGTTCAGCGGCTACGGCGCACTGCGTGAGCAGGGGCCCGTCGTCCGCGGCCGGTTCGTGGACGACTCGCCCGTATGGTTCGTGACCCGTTTCGACGAGGTACGCGAAGTCCTGCGCGACCAGCGGTTCGTGAACAACGCGGCGACGGTGTCGGCGGACGGTACGCGCGAGGACCCGCTGACCCGGCTGCTGGACATGCTCGGCATGCCGGAGCACCTGCACGTCTACATGCGCGGCTCCATCCTGAACAACGACGCGCCCGATCACACCCGGCTCCGCCGCCTGGTGTCGCGGGCCTTCACGGCGCGCAAGATCATGGATCTGCGGCCGCGGGTCGAGGAGATAGCCGACGACCTGCTGAACCGCCTCCCCGAGCACGCCGAGGACGGCGTTGTCGATCTGCTCGAACACTTCGCGTACCCGCTGCCGATCACCGTCATATGCGAGTTGGTCGGCATAGCGGAGGAGGACCGCCCGCAGTGGCGGGCCTGGGGCGCCGACCTCGTCACGATGGACCCGGAGCGGCTGGGGAGGGTGTTCCCCGCCATGATCGAGCACATACACGCGCTGGTCAGCGAGCGGCGTGGCGCGCTCACCGACGACCTCATCAGCGAGCTGATCCGGGCCCATGACGACGACGGCGGCCGGCTCAGCGACGTCGAGATGGTCACCATGATCCTGACCCTGGTGCTGGCCGGGCACGAGACCACGGCGCACCTCATCACCAACGGCACGGCCGCGCTGCTCACCCACCCCGACCAGCTCGACCTGCTCCGGGCGGACCCGGCGCTGCTCCCGTCCGCCGTCCACGAACTGCTGCGCTGGGCCGGGCCGGTGCACATGACCCAAATGCGGTACGCGGCCGAGGACGCGGAGATCGGCGGCACCTTGGTCCGCAAGGGGGAGGCCGTGCAGCTGCTCCTGGTTGCCGCCAACCGCGATCCCTGCCACTACGCCGACCCCGAACGGCTCGACCTGACCCGCCACCCGGCGGGGCGCGCCGAGGACCACGTCGGCTTCGGCCACGGCA
The DNA here is from genome assembly GCF_020024005.1 of Streptomyces purpurogeneiscleroticus. NCBI lineage: Bacteria > Bacillati > Actinomycetota > Actinomycetes > Kitasatosporales > Streptomycetaceae > Streptomyces > Streptomyces purpurogeneiscleroticus. The sequence goes on along the minus strand of NZ_NHSG01000187.1, from coordinate 1,092 downwards.
TGCACTACTGCCTGGGTGCCTCGCTCGCCCGTCAGGAGGGCGAGGTTGCGTTCGGCCGGCTGTTCGCCCGGTATCCCGGCCTGTCCCTCGCCGTCGACCCCGCTGACCTGCGGCGGGCGCCGGTGCCGGGCAGCTGGCGGCTGACCGCCCTGCCGGTCCGCCTGTAGTCCGCCTGGAGACCGTCCGTAGTCCGCCTGTAGAGGGGCCCGTGCCGCCCGGCCGACTGCAGGAGCCCATTAGGGTGGCGTGATGCAGGAGCAGTACGTCACCCTCGCCGCCGAAGGCGTCCACGAGATCGAGATCAACAAGTCTCGCTTCATCTGCGCGCTCGCGCCGGTGGCGACCGAGGCCGAGGCGCAGGAGTTCATCGCCCGCATCCGCAAGGAACACCCCACCGCCCGGCACAACTGCTTCGCATACGTCATCGGCGCCGACGGCGGCGTACAGAAGGCGAGCGACGACGGCGAGCCGGGCGGCACGGCGGGCGTCCCCATGCTCCAGATGCTCGTACGGCGCGAGATGCGGTACGTCGTCGCCGTCGTCACCCGTTACTTCGGCGGCATCAAGCTCGGCGCGGGCGGGCTGATCAGGGCGTACGGCGGGGTGGTCGGGGAGGCCCTGGACGCGCTGGGCACCGTCACCCGGCGCCGGTTCCGGCTGGTCACGGTCACCGTCGACCACCAGCGGGCCGGCAAGGTCGAGAACGATCTGCGGGCCACCGGGCGCGACGTCCGGGACGTCCGTTACGCCGAGGCCGTCACGATCGAGATCGGCCTCCCGGAGAGCGAGCTGCCCGCCTTCCGCGCCTGGCTCGCCGACGCCACAGCCGGCACGGCCACGCTGGAGCTGGGCGGCGAGGCGTACGGCGAGGGTTAGCCGCCCTGCGGTGCCCGGCGGCCGTCCTGATTGAGCCCTCCGGTGAGGGGTAACCGGTCACGGCACACCATTTATGCGTGAGGAAGTGCGATGACCAGCACCGCTGCACCGAAAACCGGCGGGTACGGGCCCGCGCCCGGGTCCGCTCCCCGCGACCCGGAACCTGTACCGCGCGACCCCGAACCGCCCGAGCAGACCCCCGAGGAACCGGCGCCC
>NZ_NHSG01000186.1:0-2927 GCF_020024005.1 Streptomyces purpurogeneiscleroticus | reverse complement strand
CCCCTTCCCCTCCACCGGCCCCTGCCTCCGCTCTCCGCCACCGTCACCGGTTCCGGCCCGGGCATCGTCCTCGCCCACGGCGCCACCGGCAGCATCGACGAGAACTACGCCCGCCTTTTACCGGCGCTCGCCGCCGGCCACACCGTCGTCGCCCCCGACTACCCCGGCTCGGGCCGCACCCCGCGCGCGGCCGGGCCGCTCACCCTGGACGGCCTCACCGACGCGGTCGTCGACGGTGCGGTCGCCGCCGGACTGGAGACCTTCACCCTGGTCGGGTACTCCCTCGGCACGGCCGTCGCGGTGCGCACCGCCACCCGCTACCCGCAGCACGTCAGCGGCCTCGTGCTGACCGCGGGGCTGGCCGTCCCGGACCGCCGCACCGACCTCTGGCTCGCGCTCTGGCAACGCCTGCTGGCGCAGGACGACTACACGGGCCTGGCGCTGGCCCGCACGCTCAGCGGCTGGTCCCCCGGCCGCCTCCGGGAGCTGCCGCACGACGACCTGGACGCGCTGCTGGACCCCTGCCCAGAGCTGGTGCCCGACGGCTCGGCGGACCAGGCGGCGCTCGTACGCTCCCTGGACGTCCGCGCCGACCTGCCGGGAATCACCGTCCCGACGCTCGTCATCGCCACCCTCCACGACCAGCTCGTCGACCCCGCGCACTCCCGCTACCTGGCCGAGCACATCCCCGGCGCGCAGTACACCGAACTCGCCGCCGGCCACGTCCCGATGCACGAGTGCCCCGAGGAGTGGGAGCGGCTGATCACCGGCTTCCTCGCCGCGCACGGCCTCTAGAAGCGTCCGACGGGCCCCTGCGGTCCCCCGCGTCCCGGCCGCTCGCTTAGGGTCGGGGCGTGGACGACGCGAAGCAGGTATCCCGGGGAGAGCAGACGCGGGCGCTGATTCTGGCCACCGCGATGCGGCTCTTCGAGGAGCGCGGGTACGACCGGACGACGATGCGCGCCATCGCCCAGGAGGCGGGCGTCTCCACCGGCAACGCGTACTACTACTTCGCCTCCAAGGAACACCTGGTCCAGGGGTTCTACGACCGGATCGCCGAGGAGCACCGGGCGGCGGCCCGCGAGGTACTGGCCACCGAGACGGAGCTGGCCGGGCGGATCCGCGGGGTGCTGTGGGCGTGGCTGGACGTGGCGGCGCCGTACCACCGGTTCGCCACGCAGTTCTTCAAGAACGCCGCCGACCCCGACAGCCCGCTCAGCCCCTTCTCCGAGGCGTCCCGGGGCCCCCGCGAGGCCGCCGTCGCGCTGCACCGTGAGGTGCTCGCGGGCGCGGGCGTGAAGGCCGCGCCGGAGCTGGCGGACCAGCTCCCGCGGCTGCTGTGGCTGCACCAGATGGGGCTGGTGCTGTTCTGGGTGTACGACCGGTCGCCGGACTGCGCCCGCAGCCGCGCGCTGGCCGCCCGTACGGCGCCCCTCATCGCCCGCGCCGTCACCGCGTCCCGCTACCGGGTGCTGCGCCCGCTGGTCCGCGAACTGACCGGTCTGCTGGACGACTTCCTCACGCCGTCCGGCTCGCGGCCCCCTCGGTGACCTTGCCGAGGAATGCGTCGAGGTTGGCGGTCATGCGGGCGACCTTGTCCTCGACGCTGAGGTGCTCCTCGTACCGGCTCGCCAGGTCCGGCTGCTTCTTGCCACGGAGGTAGAGCGGGCAGGCGAGGTCCGCGCAGACGTACGCGCCGACCGTATTGCCCTGGCGGCCCGCCGCGCCGGCCCGGGGCGCGGCGAGCAGGCTGACGCCCGAACCGCCGTGCCCGGTCAGGCAGAAGGAGCAGACCGTGGTCTTGGTGAAGGTACGGCGGACGTTCGTGGGGCGGCGCAGCGTGACGCCGAGCGGGCCGTCCGCGCGCGGTACGACGAGATAGGCGCGGTCGGGCGCCTGCGGGTCACGCCAGCCGAGGAAGTCCAGGTCGGGCCAGGGCAGTTCGGCGAGCCCGGCGGGGAGGTTCAGCCGACGGGCCTCGCCCTTCGAACAGTTGACGAAAGAGGCGCGGATGTCGGGTTCTGCCAGGGGGTCCATGATTCCGAAAGCTAACAGGCGGTACGGACGGACGTCGCCCGAATTTTCCGCGGTCCGCGCGGGTCATGCCTGCCGGGAGGCCAGCTGGACGATCGTGACGTCCGGCGGGGCTCCGACACGGACCGGCGGTCCCCAGGCGCCCGCGCCGCGGCTGACGTAGAGCTGGGTGTCGCCGTAGCGGTCCAGGCCCGCGACGGTGGGGTTGGCGGCCGCGGCGATGTAGTTGACGGGCCACATCTGGCCGCCGTGGGTGTGCCCGGAGAGCTGGAGGTCCACGGAGTGACGGACCGCTTCGTGGATCATGACCGGCTGGTGGGCGAGGAGGACCGAGGCCCGCGCGGGGTCGCGGTCGCCCAGGGCGCGGTCGTAGTCCGGGCCGTCGGAGTGGCTCTCGCCGGAGATGTCGTTGACGCCGGCCAGGTCGAAGCCGGGCATCTCGACGCGGGCGTTCTCCAGGGGGTGCACGCCCAGTTCGCGGACGTGGTCGACCCATTCGTGGGCGGCGCCCGAGATGTACTCGTGGTTGCCGGTGACGAAGAACGAGCCGTGCCGGGCCTGGAGGTGGCGCAGCGGCTCGGCGGCCGGGCCCAGGTCCGCCACGCTGCCGTCGACGAGGTCGCCGACGATCGCGATCAGGTCGGGGTTGGCGCGGTTGATGGTGTCCACGACCCGCTGGGTGTGCGCGCGGCCGAGGACGGGGCCAAGGTGGATGTCGCTGACGACGGCGACACGGAAGCCGTGCGCGGCGCGCGGCAGCTTGGCGAGGGGGACGGTCACCCGCTTCAGCCGCGGCCCGCTGAGCACGCTGTACGCGCCGTATCCGACGGTCGCGGCGGCGGCTGCCGTGGCCCCGACGGCCACCGAGCGGGCGACGAAGAGGCGCCGGGAGG
>NZ_NHSG01000185.1:0-16177 GCF_020024005.1 Streptomyces purpurogeneiscleroticus | reverse complement strand
TCCGTGACCCCGGCGGCCGGTTCGGGGAACGGCACCGGGTCCGGCACGGCACGCGTGACGTCCTCGGAGCCCGCCACCGGCGGCCCGGGCACCGCCTGAGTCGCGTCGTCGGCGCCCGGCACGGCGCCCCGCGCCACCGTCGCCCCGTCGGCCCCCCGCGCGGCGCCGGCGGGCTCAGCGGCGTCGTCCGCGGCGTCCGCGCCGTCGTCCACCGAGATCCCGAACTCCGTCGCCAGCCCCACCAGGCCGCTGTCGTACCCCTGGCCCAGCGCGCGGAACTTCCAGGCGTCCGCCCGCCGGTACAGCTCACCGCAGATCAGTGCGGTCTCCTCGCCGGTCTCCGGCTCGACCTCGAACACTGCCAGTGGCCCGCCGTCTCCCTGCGTCGCGTCGTAGAGCTCCACCCGGAGATCCGGTACGTGCCCGAACGGGTCGCCGTCCGAGGACGCGCCCACCACCACCCGGTCCACCGACGGGTCCAGCGCCGCGAGATCCGCCTCGATGGTGTCGGTCAGCGCGTCGGTCAGCCGCTTCTTGGGGAGATGACGCACCGCCCCGCTGGGGTGCCGCGGCTGGTTGTAGAACACGAAGTCCGCGTCCGAGCGCACCCGTCCGTCGGCGCCCAGCAGCAGTGCGGAGGCGTCCACGTCGGGCACTCCCGTGCCCGGCGTCCAGCGCAGGACGGCGCGTACGGCAGTGGCGTCCAGGGGTACGTTCGACCCCTTCTGCATGGCGTGCGTCATGACGTCATCCTGCCTGCTGAGCGGGGCGACGGACAACGCGGGGGCGCGCCCGCGCGGCGAAACGGCGGCGCGCGGCCCCCTCCGGCCGGGGGCGCGGCGCCCGTCCGCGGGGTGCGCGGCCCCCTTCTGCCGGGCGGGCGACACGTGAATTTCACCTGCGTGGGAACTTTCCATAGGGGTCCACACGTACGATTACCGACCGGATCCAGACACCGGAAGCCGGGGAAAGCACCGCAGGGGTGGCCGAATCCCGCCCGCACTCGGGGAGTTGTATGCGTCATTTCGGACACCTGCCGCCCGGCCTCCGCGCGACGCTGTTCCACCAGGAGCCGGCGGAGTTCACCGCCGACTCCCCGCAGCGGCTGCTCGCCGTCGCGCTCGGCGCCACCCTCTACAGCCCCGCGACCAGGCCGCAGCTGGCCGCCGACGTCCTCAAGCAGGCCGCGCGCGGCGTCGTGTCCATGGTGCTGTGCCTGGAGGACTCCATCGGCGACGGCGACGTGGCGGCCGGCGAGGAGAACCTCGTACGGCAGTTCACCGAGCTGGCCGAAATGACGGCCAAGAACGCCAAGGAAGCCGAAAGTCCGCTTCCCCTTCTCTTTGTCCGTGTCCGCACCCCCGACCAGATACCGGACCTGACCCGGCGGCTCGGCCCGGCCGTCCGGCTGCTCTCCGGGTTCGTGCTGCCGAAGTTCACCGCGCTGCGCGGCGTGCCGTTCCTGGAGGCCCTCGCCGCCGCCGAAGCGGCCTGCGGGCGGCGGCTCTTCGCGATGCCGGTGCTGGAGTCGCCCGAGCTGCTCCACCTGGAGAGCCGCACGGAGACCCTGCAGGGCATCGCCCGCACCGTCGACGCCTACCGCGACCGCGTCCTCGCGCTGCGCCTCGGCGTCACGGACTTCTGCTCGGCGTACGGGCTGCGCCGCGCGCCGGACATGACCGCGTACGACGTACGGATCGTCGCCTCCGTGATCGCCGATGTCGTCAACGTCCTGGGCCGCGCCGACGGCAGCGGCTTCACGGTCACCGGGCCGGTCTGGGAGTACTTCCGGCTGCACGAGCGGATGTTCAAGCCGCAGCTGCGGCAGAGCCCCTTCCGGGGCCGCGCCGAGGAGCTGCGCACTTCGCTCATCGAGCACGCCATGGACGGCCTGCTGCGCGAGATCGAGCTGGACCGGGCGAACGGCCTGCAGGGCAAGACCTGCATCCACCCCTCGCACGTTCCCCCGGTGCACGCCCTGTCGGTCGTCAGCCACGAGGAGTTCAGCGACGCGGCCGACATCCTGCGCCCCGAGCGCGACGGCGGCGGCGTCCTGCGCTCCGCCTACACGAACAAGATGAACGAGGTGAAGCCGCACCGCGCCTGGGCGGAGCGCACGCTGCTGCGCGCCGAGGTCTTCGGCGTCGCGCGCGAGGGCGTCAGCTTCGTGGAACTGCTGGCGGCGAGCGTGCCGCATGCCTGAGAACACGCCTGAGAAGAGGAACAGCACAGTGGTGTGGACCGGCACATGGGTCGCGGAGCGGCTCGGGGTCGAACTGAACGGCGCGGACGGGCTGTCCGACCTGCTGGGGCTCGCGCTGCGGCGCAACCCCAAGCGGGCCCATCTGCTCGTGTCGCAGGTGCTCGGCAAGCATGTGCCGCAGCGGCCCGCCGTGGTGTACGAAGCGGGGCACGGCCTCGGCCGCCGGGTCCGCGCGCTGCTGGGCGACGAAGCCGCCGCGCGGGCCGTGGTCCTCGGGTACGCCGAGACCGCCACCGGGCTCGGGCACAGCGTCGCCGACGGCCTGGCGCTCGCCACGTACATCCACTCCACCCGGCGCCCCGTGCCCGGCGTCGAGCAGGCCGGCGGCTTCGAGGAGGAGCACAGCCACGCCACCTCGCATCTGCTGCTCCCCGAGGACCGCGCCCTGCTCACCGGCGACGGCCCGCTGGTCCTGGTCGACGACGAGTTCTCCACCGGACGCACGGTCCTCAACACCATCGCGGCCCTGCACGCCCGTTACCCGCGCCCGCGGTACGTGATCGTCGCGCTGACCGACATGCGGTCCGACGCGGACCGCGCCCGCCTGGAGAAGTTCGCCGCCGAGCTGGGGGCGCGCGTCGACCTGGTCGCGCTGGCCGCCGGTACGGCCGCGCTCCCGGCGGACGTACTGGAGCGCGGCCAGGCGCTGGTGGCGGAGTACGGCACGGAGCCCGCCGCCACCGTCCCCGCACCCCGGGGCGCGGCCGGGACCACCCGGGTCGCCCTGGAGTGGCCCGCCGGCCTCCCGGACGGCGGCCGGCACGGCTTCACCCCGGACCACCGCGCCCGGCTGGAGGCCGCGCTGCCCGGCATGGCGGCCCGGATCGCCGCCGCGCTGGGCGAGCGCGGGCTCCGCGAGGGAGCCCGCGAGGCCCGCGTCCTGGTGCTCGGCAACGAAGAGCTGATGTACGCGCCGCTGCGGCTGGCCTGTGCGCTGGACGAGGCGCTGCCCGCCGAGGTCCGCTTCTCCACCACGACGCGCTCCCCGGTGCTCGCCGTGGACGACCCCGGCTACGCGATCCGTACGAAGCTCGCCTTCCCCGCGCACGACCGCCCGGCGGACGGCCCTGGCGAGCGGTACGCGTACAACGTCGCGCCCGGCGCGGACCCCGGCCGCCGCTTCGACGCGGTCGTCGTGCTGGTCGACTCGGCCGGCGACACCCCCGAACTGCACGCGCCCGGCGGCCTGCTGGCCTCCCTCGCCGCGCACACGGACCACGTCCTGCTCGGCGTCGTCCCCGCGTACAGACCGGGCGCCGGACCGCTGCGCGGCCCCGCCTTCTCCTCCTACGCCCCCGAGGACGTCGGCTGGCTGCTTCAGGACCTCTCCGACGTCACCCTCGAAGCCCCCACCGAGGAGCGCGAGGAGGCGATCCAGCGCGGCGGCGCGCACTACGCCGAGTCGCTGCCGGTGGAGTACCAGCCCAGCGAGGAGTACCAGGCGCTTTTCCGCGCCGCGCTGGACACCTCGGCGGCCCGCATCGCGCGGGCCGTCGGCGCGGTCACCGAAACCGTGCTCGCCGAGCGGTCGCCCCGCCCGGTGCTGGTGTCCCTCGCTCGTGCCGGCACCCCCGTCGGCGTCCTGATGCGCCGCTGGGCACAGCACGCACACGGCCTGGACCTGCCGCACTACGCCATATCGATCGTCCGCGGCCGCGGCATCGACACCACCGCGCTGCGCTGGCTCGCCGCCCACCACGACCCGGCCGACGTGGTCTTCGTCGACGGCTGGACCGGCAAGGGCGCGATCACCCGCGAACTGGCGCAGGCCCTCCGGGACTTCCCCGGCGCGGCCTTCGACCCGCGGATCGCGGTGCTCGCCGACCCCGGCGGCTGCGTGGACACCTACGGCACCCGCGACGACTTCCTCATCCCGTCCGCCTGCCTGAACTCCACGGTCTCCGGCCTGATCTCCCGTACGGTGCTCCGCGCCGACCTGGTGGGCCCGGACGACTTCCACGGCGCGAAGTTCTACCGCGAGCTGGCGGACACGGACGTCTCGCGGTACTTCCTCGACACCGTCGCGGCCCGGTTCGACGAGGTCGCGGCGGACGCCCGCGCCGACGCCGCGGCGCTGCTCGCCGCCGACCGCGCGCCCACCTGGGAGGGCTGGGCAGCGGTGGAGCGGATCAGCGAGGAGTACGGCATCCACGACGTCAACCTCGTGAAGCCGGGTGTCGGCGAGACCACCCGCGTTCTGCTGCGCCGCGTCCCCTGGAAGATCCTCGCGCGCAAGGGCGCGGGCGCGGACCTGGAACACATACGGCTGCTGGCGGAGCAGCGCGGCGTCCCGGTGGAGGAGACCGACGGCCTGCCGTACAGCTGCGTCGGACTGATCCACCCGCGCTACACCCGCGGCGCGACCGGCGCCGACGGCAAGGCGGTGGCGGCCAAGTGACCGGCTCACCCACGCCTGTGCTGATCGCCAGCGACCTCGACCGCACGCTCATCTACTCCGCCGCGGCCCTCGGGCTGACCATGCCCGACGCGCAGGCGCCGCGCCTGCTCTGCGTCGAGGTGTACGACCACAAGCCACTGTCGTACCTGACCGAGACCGCGGCCGCGCTGCTCGCCACCCTGGCGGCCGCCCGCGGCGCCCGCTTCGTCCCGGCCACCACCCGCACCCGCGAGCAGTACGCCCGCATCCATCTCCCGGGCCCCGTACCGGAGTTCGCGGTCTGCGCGAACGGCGGCCACCTCCTCGTCAACGGGGAGTCCGACCGGGACTGGCAGCGGACGGTCGCCGCCCGGCTGGCCGCCGAGTGCGCCCCGCTCGACGAGGTACGGGCGCATCTGCTGCGTACCGCGGACCCGTCCTGGCTGCTGAAGGAACGTACCGCCGAGGACCTCTTCGCGTACCTGGTCGTCGACCGGGCGCAGCTGCCGGAGACCTGGGTGAAGGACCTCGCGGGCTGGGCGGAGGGGCGCGGCTGGACGGTCTCCCTCCAGGGCCGCAAGATCTACGCCGTGCCGAAGCCGCTCACGAAGAGCGCGGCGGTCCGCGAGGCCGCCCGCCGCGCGGGCGCCGGCCGGATCCTCGCCGCCGGTGACTCCCTGCTGGACGCCGACCTGCTGCTGGCGGCGGACCGCGGCTGGCGCCCGGGCCACGGCGAGTTGGCGGACGCGGGGTGGTCGGCCCCGCACGTCACGGCGCTGGAGGAGCGTGGCGCGGCGGCGGGGGAGGAGATCGTACGGGCGTTCCTGGGAGAGGTGGCGGACCTGGGCGCTCAGCCGTAAAGCGGCTTTGGGCGCTCAGCCGTGTAAAGGCTCAACCGCAGCAGCCGCCCCCGCAGCAGCCGCCGCCTCCGCCCCCGCTCGGGGCCGGCGCCGCTGCCGTGCCGCCGACCGCGACGGCCGACAGCAGCTTCACCGTGTCGGCGTGGCCCTCGGGGCAGGGCGCGGGCGCGGCGGACTCGGCCATCGGGCGGCTGACCTCGAAGGTCGTCTCGCAGGAGCGGCAGCGGTACTCGTATCGGGGCATGGCCCAAGAATACGGCGAGCGGGTGACGGCCCGCCGGGACACCGGCCTCAGCGCACGACCGTGCCCGGCGCCGCGCCCAGCATGCCCAGTTCGGCGCGGGTCGGGGCGCCCTCCCAGTCACCGGGCGAGGCGACCGCGAACGCGCCCGTGGTGACCGCCCGCTCCAGCCGCCCGGCCACCGGCTCACCGTCCAGCAGGGCCGAGAGGTACCCGGCCACGAAGGCGTCGCCCGCGCCGACCGCGTCCACCGCCCGTACGGCCTTCGCGGGCGCGTGCAGCGGCCCGTCGGCCGTGTACGCCGTGGCCCCTGCGGCGCCGAGCTTGACGACGACCTCGCGGGGCCCGGCCTTCAGGAGCCGTTCGGCCTGCGCGGCCGGCGAAGACACGCTCTCCGGCAGGCACAACGGCAGCTCGTCCTCCGAGGCGATCAGTACGTCCACGGAAGGCACCCAGGCGCTCAGCACCTCGGCCGCCGCCTCCGCGCTCCACAGCCGGGACCGGAAGTTCACATCGAGGCAGACCGTGCTGCCGTGCGCGCGGGCCAGCCGCAGGGCTCGCTCGGCCGCCCCGCGCGCCTCGGGGCCCAGCGCGGGGGTGATGCCGGTGAGGTGCAGTACTCGTGGCGGCGCGGCCGCGAACGCCCGCTCCACGGCGTCCGCGCGCAGCCGCGAACCGGCCGAGCCCGCCCGGTAGTAGTGCACCCGCGTCACCTCGGGCAGCCGCGGCTCGAACATCAGCAGCCCGGTCGGCGCGCCGCCGCCGTCCGTCGACGCGCCCGAGACGTCCACGCCCTCGGCCCGCAGCGTCCGCAGCACGAGCTGCCCGGCCTCGTCGTCGCCGACCGCGCCCGCCCAGCGCACCGGATGCCCGAGCCGGGCCAGCCCGATGGCCACATTGCTCTCGGCGCCCGCGACGGACACCTGCATCGTGCCGCCCAGCTTCAGTGGCCCGCTGCCGCGCAGCGCGACCATGGTCTCGCCGAGGGTCAGTACCTCCGGCCCGGCGGTGTCCGTACCGCTCACGCCAGCCCCTCCGCGCCCTCGGCGCAGATCTCCAGGAAGTCCGCGGTCCGTCGGCGCAGCGCGCTCAGGTCGCCGCCGTCCGCCGCGTCCCCGATGAGCGGCGAGCCGACGCCCACCGCCACCGCGCCAGCGGCCAGGTACGCGCGGGCCGCCGCCGCGTCCACCCCGCCCACCGGCACGAACGGCAGCTCAGGGAAGGGCGCCCGCAGCGCCTTGAGGTACGCGGGGCCGCCGAGGGAGGCGGGGAAGAGCTTCAGGGCCGTCGCCCCGGCGGCCCTCGCCGCGATCACCTCGGTCGGCGTCAGCACCCCCGCCACCACCGGCAGCTCACGGCGCACGCACGCGTCCACGCCGGCGCCCAGCCCCGGCGTGACCGCCAGGTTCGCGCCGGCCTCGGCGGCCCGCTCGACGTCCTCGGCGGTGGTGACGGTCCCCGCGCCCAGCCATGCGTCCGGCCCCAGCTCCTGCCGGGCCCGCCGGATGACGCCGAGCGCGTCCGTGCCGCTGAGCGAGACCTCGACGAGCCGCACCCCCTCCTCGGTGAGGGCCATGACCGTACGGAAGGACGCCTCGGGGTCCTTGCCGCGGATGATGGCGACGAGCCGTCCGGCCCGGAGCGCTGCGCTGAAGTCCATGGTTCTCCCGGTGGGTGCGGCGGTGGGCGGTGCTTGCCGCCCATTCTGGAACACCGGCCGGGCGCAGCTCCCGGGGGGAGCGCGGCTCCGTCATGCTCCCTTCCCCCGCGCGCCGCCGCGCTGCAGCGTGCCGTCCTGCTGTGCTTTCCGCAGCAGGGCCGCCTGCTGCGGGTTCAGCCGGGAGGAGCGGGGGACCGCCTCCGGGTGCCGGGCGCGCCAGTACGGGTTGTTGTGCGGCAGGCCGCCGCTGACCCGGCCGTACATGCCGAAGACCAGCAGCATCAGCCCGACCACAAAACTGAACAGGACATTCTGGAGGCGGAAGGCGAGGTAATTGAAGCCGGTCTCCAGGACCGCCAGATTGACGAAGCCGCTCAGCAGGAAGGCGAGGCCGAGCACGGTGTTGAGGGTGGAGGCGAAGTTCCCGCCGATCACCATCCCCACGAAGAGCAGCAGACCGATGAGGACGGACAGCACGCTCAGCGCGCCGTTGGTGTTCAGGCCCGCGACCGTGTCGCCGCCGGTGTCGAAGAAGCCGATCCGGTCGATCAGGCCGAGGATGCCGAAGGCGAGGAGCACCAGTCCCATCAGCCCGGCGCCGACCCGGTAGACCGTACTCAGCCGGTGGTCGACGGGCAGATGCTCGTCGAGCTTGGTGTGCCGCCGGGGAGCGGGCCGCCGCGGGGTGCGGGAGGGCCCGTGAAGGGCGTGGCCAGCAGCCATGTCCGGCCTCCTTTGCACAGAGCGACCGCCAGGGGCGTACCGCCGTGCCTCCCTCCAGCTTCCGCCCCCGCGCCGGGCGACGCCATCCCGCGAGGCGGTCAGCTGCCGCCGCCCCGTTCCTCGCGGATCGCCTGGACCACCCGCGCCGCGGTCTCCCGTACCGCGTCCGTCTCGGTCAGGAAGTGCCACCAGTCCGGATGCCGGCTGCCCTCCAGCGCGGCCTCGGCCCGCTCCAGCCGCGCCACTGCCTCGTCCAGCGGACGTGCGTGCCGGGGATCGGGCGTGCTCCGCCCCGCCATCGCCAGCCGCTGCGCGTCCCGGATCGCGAACCGCGTCCGCTCGATCTCCTTCTGCCGGTCGAAGGACACCTCGTCCAGCCGCCGCAGCCGGTCCCCGGCCGCCGACACCGCCTCGTCCGTCGTGTTCAGCAGCGCCCGGACGGTCGCCAGCAGGCTCGTCGCGTCCGCCCACCGCTGCTCGTCCCGCGCGGTCTGCGCCTCGCGCAGCCTGTCCTCGGCCTGCCGTACGGCGTCCGCCGCCTGCTGCGGCACCTGCTGCAGGTCCTGCCAGCACGCCGCGCTGTACCGCCGCCGCAGCTCGCTCAGTACGGGGTCCACGTTCCCCGCGCGCGTCGTGATCGCCTGCGCCCGGGTCCGCAGCGACACCAGCCGCTTGCCGATGTCGGCGGCCTTCTCCGGCAGCCGCTCCGCCTCCGTACGGATGGCCTCGGCCCGGCGCAGGACGTCGTCGGCGCGCTGGATCGTCTCCTGCACGCCGTGCTGCCCGGCCCCCTGGTTCAGCTTGGTCAGCTCGGGCGACAGCGCCGCCAGCCGGGCGGCGAGATCATCGGCCTTCAGGCCGTCCGCGCGCACCGCGTCCAGCGCCCGGGTCGCCGCCAGCAGCGCCTGCCGGGCCCGCTCCACCGCCGGCGCCAGCCGCGCGAGCTGCGTCTCCGCGGTCTGCAGCAGCGGCCCGAGGCCCTGCGCGAACCGCTCCAGCTCCTTGCCGACCGCCGTCAGCTCGTCCTTGGCGCGGGTCAGATCGGCGCGCGCCCGGGAGGCAGTGGCACCATCGAGATCGTCCCGGTCCAGATCGTGGGCGTCCACGGCCGCGATGTACGTCCGGCTGACCTCGTCGATCCGCCGCCCCAGCTGCGCGTACCCCTCGGCGGCCCGCCGCGCGCCCGGCGAGTCGTCCACCGCCGTGATCGTCTCGATCGAGATCTTCAGGTCCCGCTGGGCGGTGTCCAGCTCGTAGAACGCGGCCGCCGCGGCGTCCTTCGCCGCCTGCGCCTCCGCCCGCTGGCTCTCCCCGCGCCCGAACCACCGTCTGGTACCGCCACCGGCGAACGCCATCATCCCCCCACCGACTGTCGTCGCGGCCGGCGCGGGCACCGGCGACCTGCTCGCTGCTCGTACGGCCGCGTGTGTGTCGCCGTCACAACCCTCTCCCGCTCGCGTCGCCCCAGGCCCGTAGCCATTCTCCCACCCTGTACGGACGAACACACCGGCCGGTAGGTTCAGCATCCGGACGCTTCCCCACACGGGTTTGCGAACCATCCCCGCAGGCAAGGTAGTCTGTCGGTTCATCCGGGCGCATAGCTCAGCGGTAGAGCGCTGCTCTTACAAAGCAGATGTCACAGGTTCAAATCCTGTTGTGCCCACGTATACGGAGACCCTCGGCCGGTTCGGCCGGGGGTCTCCGGCGTTACGCTGAGAAAACGGGGGAGCGGACCAGCTGGATACCAGGAGGTATCTGATGGCATCCCGTGAGCTGAGCGGTGCGGTGCTGGGCGGTCTTCGGGCCGGGTTCGCCGGGGAAGTGATCACGCCCGGTGATCCGTCGTACGACGCGCACCGCAGCGTCTTCAACGCGATGATCGACCGGCGGCCCGCCGTCATCGCGTGCTGTGCGACCGCCGAGGACGTCGGCCGGGCGGTCCGCTGGGCGCGCGAGGAGGGGCTGGAGATCGCGGTGCGCGGCGGCGGGCACAGCGTCGCCGGGACGGCGGTGAACGACGGCGGTCTCGTCGTCGATCTGCGGCGGATGAACGGTGCGACGGCCGATCCGGAGAGCCGTACGGTACGCGTCGGCGGCGGCGCGACCATGGGCGATCTCGACCGGGCGGCCGGCGCGCACGGGCTGGCGACGACCGGCGGGCGGGTCTCGACCACCGGGGTCGGCGGCTTCACGCTGGGCGGCGGATCCGGCTGGCTGGAGCGGAAGTACGGCCTGACCTGCGAGAACCTGGTAGAGGTCGAGCTGGTCACGGCGGCCGGGGAGGCGGTGCGGGCGAGCGGCACCGAGAATCCGGAACTGTTCTGGGCGCTGCACGGGGGCGGCGGCAACTTCGGGGTGGCGACGTCCTTCACGTACCGGCTGTACGAACTGCCCGCGTTCAGCTTCGGGATGCTGGTGTGGCGTCCGGAGGCCGGCCGCGAGGTGCTGCATGCGTACCGCGACTTCATGGCGGCGGCGCCCGACGAGGTCGGCGGCGGGCTGCTCTATCTCACCGGCCCGCCCGAGGAGTTCGTGCCCGCGCATCTGCAGGGCCGGATGGCGTGCGTGTGCCTGATCACGTACGCGGGACCGGTGGCGCGGGCGCGCGAGGTGATGGCACCGATGCTGCGCCTCGGGCACGAGGGCGAGCTGATCACGGACATCCCGTACGCGGAGTTCCAGTGCATGCTCGACGACCCGCCCGGCTACCGGAACTACTGGTCGGCGGAGTACCTGGCAGAGCTGCCCGACCGGGCCGTCGACGTCTTCTGCGAGCGTGCCGACGACATGGTCGTGCCCTCGCCGTCCCAGCATCTGCTGCTGCCCCTGGGCGGCGTGCTCGCGCGCGGCGCGCCGGTGGACTACCCGGTGCCGTGGCGGGCGGCCCCCTGGGCGGTGCATCCGCTCGGCCTCTGGGAGGACCCGGCCGACGACGCGCGCGCCCGGCAGTGGGCGCGTGACCTGCGCGACGACATGCGGCCGTGGTCCATCGGCGCGGTGAACCTCAACTTCATCGGGCACGAGGGCGGCGAGCGGGTCGTCGAGGGAGTGGGCGCGGACAACCACACGCGGCTCGCGGCGGTGAAGGCCGCTTACGACCCGGACAACGTCTTCCGCAGTAACCACAACATCAGGCCGGGGCGGGCCGCTTAGCCGTCGGGACGCGGCGGCCCTCGGGTGTCCTTTCTGTCGGTTATGCAGCCGTGGTGACTTCCTGCGCCGGACATGCGAGGGAAGAGGCGCATGTGGCGGGCGGAGAGAGCAGCGTGCGCGTGAGGTGGCCGAGGGGGGAAGTGGCCGGATTTGGCGGGTTCCGCGTCGATCGTGAGTTCTATGGTGAAGCGGAGTGGCCCCGGACCCCGGTCGCGCCTGTTCAGCGCGCCTTTTCAGTGGCGCGGCGCCGGTGGGATTCCCCGGCGGCAGGCCCCCGAGTCCACTTCCGAAGGAGAGCAGGGTCCGGCCATGGAGCAGAGTACGGCCGTCTCCCGTATGTCCCCGGCCGCCGCCGGCCGAGCCCCCGCGTTCCGCTGGGCGCTCAGCGCACGACGGCGGCCCGGTAGCGACAAGGAGGCCACCGTGCTGGCTTGCGCGGTGCTGGACGCGCTCGGCGTGCCGGGGGAGGGCAGCGCGTCGCTGGTCTCGGACCTGGCCCGGGCGACGGCCTACGTGCTGACCCACGGCAGCGCGGACGCGTACCGCCTCACGATCGAGATCGACGGCGGGCAGTGCGCGGTACGGGTCGACGACCGGGAGGCGGGCGAGGAGCCCGGGGGCGAGGGCGCCGCGCAGCAGCTGGGCACCGGGGAGGCGGGCGCGGGGCGGCTGTGCGTGCACCACCGTACGGACGGCTCGCTCGTGGTGTTCTTCCGCCGGCCGTTCCCGGAGGTCACCGAGCTGGCGTCGGGCGGTCCGGAAGAGCCGGACGGCCCGGAGAGGCCGAGCGGTCCGGAGCGGGCGGGTGGTCCGGAGCGGACGGGCTCGGCGGACGTCGTTCCGCTGCCGGTCGCTCCGCTCGCGTCCGGGGCTTGTGGCAGGTCCGGGGCCGTCGCCACGGATTTGGCCGCCGAGGGTTGACCGTTCACCGTTCTGCTTTATGCTTCCGATGGCCGGAGAATCCCTGCATAAATGCAGAGTTCTGCTCCCTCCCGCGGTGTTTTACGGCGCCATTCGGCCACTGTCTGAGCCTGGCCTGCCGTCAAGCAACATGGATAAAATTCACCCGTCAGTGGCGTTCTGTCATGCCTGATCGATTCTGCGTTGCGGGGCGCGGTTACGGTGCCTGTGCATCCCAGACCCTGGTGCGTACCGGCCCGTCGCCGTGTTCGTGATACGGCCTGAAGTACAACTGGGGGTGACGTGGGGGGAAGCGACGCCGATGTGCGGATGACCGTGCGCCATGGTGGTGACATGGTCGTACTCGCACTTCATGGCGAACTCGACCTGGCCATGGCGCTGCGCATCGAAGCCGACGTCCTGCTGGCGCTCCATGCGCTGTACGCGCTGCGGCGGTCGTCGATATTTCCCGCTCCTCGGGCCCGGGCGATGCCGAGGCCGCCGAGGGTGATTCCGCGGATACTGCCGCGCGTGAAGACCCTTCCGGAGGCCCGCCCCGACATCCGGACGGAAGACCGTCGGGAAGCCCGGTCGGAAGTCCCGTCGGAGGTCCGGACCGAAGGCCATCCGGACATGTGTCCCGAAGCCCGGCCCGAAGTGCCCGCGGAAATGTTTCCGTTGTCGAGCGGATTTCCGGTTTCCCCGCCCGGGTCTCTTTCCGAAGTACGGTTCGACGGCGTGCCCGGCGTATTCGCGGGCTGCCGCGATGCGGGCTGGAGGAACGCCAGGCCCGGCGAGAAGGCCATGGTGGTCGATCTCCGGCACATCACGTTCATGGACTGCAGCGGGCTGGACCTGCTCTGCCGGCTGCGGGACCAGGTGACGGCCCGGGGTGGCCGGCTGGCGCTGATGAATCCCCGCCCCATCGTGCTCCGCCTGCTCAAACTGGCCGCTCTGCGTGAGCCGTTCGAGCTGGTGGACGACGACGTACTGCCCGGCATCTGACGCCGTCCGGCGCCGGGCGGCACGCGACACCGGCTCCCCGCGGGAGCGGCGACTGTCCGCGGGGAGCCGGACGCGCCAGTGCGCTGCGCCTCCGCCGGTACGCGGCGCCCCGCTAAGTCAGTACGCGGCGCCGCGCAGGAATTCGGCCAGTTCGCGGTCGAACTGTGCGGCGTTCTCCAGGTGCACCATGTGGCCGGCGGCCGGGATACGGGCCCGTCGGGCGCCCGGCACCGCGAGGGCGACCGCATGGGCGTTGGCCGAAATATCGGTGCTGTCGAGGTCGCCGTCCATGACGAGGGTCGGCACGCTGATCTCCGCCAGCCGGCCCGCGGCGCCGACCTCCAGGGCCGTGCCGCGCCCCATCCCCTCGGCGTGCGCCCGCACCGTGGCCTTCGCCGTCGCGCGTATCCGCTCGCGCAAGCCGGCGTCGACCGACGCCGGTTCGCGGTGCGGGCCGTCCACCCACATCCGCAGGAAGTGCTCGATGAAGAGCGTCACGCCGCCCGGCGCGCTCACCGCCGCGACCTGTTCCCTGATGTGGTGCAGCAGGAACGGGTCGGAGAACGCGCGGCCGCTGATGCCGGGCGCGGCCAGCACCAGAGCGGCGACGGCGTCCGGGTGCGCCAGCGCGCTGTCCAGCGCGACGCGCGCGCCGTGCGAATGCCCGACCAACGTCGCGCGGGCGATGCCGAGATGGGCGAGCAGCGCCCGGAGGTCCTCGTGGTGGGCGTAGTCCCCGTCGACGACGGAGGAGCGGCCGTGGCCCCGCGCGTCGTACCGGACGACCCGGTACCCGGACCGCGCGAGCCACCCGAACTGCTCGTCCCACACGGTCAGATCGAGCATGCCCTCGTGCAGCAGCACCACCGCCGGGCCCGCCCCCGCCGCCTCGTAGTACAGCTCGCCGCCCGCTACGGGGGCGGTGCCCGACTCGATGCCCGGTTCGGGGAACAACTCCGGCTCGACGCCCGCGGGCATCCTCATATCGCTGCTCATGGTGTCATGATCACACTTTTGCCATGGATAAGGGAAGGGCGGGAGGGATCGGACGGAATCGGTCACTTCGTCCGCCCGCCGCGGGCGCTCAGCCCGCCGTGACCCCCAGCCGCCACAGGGACGTGACCTCCGCCGCGCGGGCCGCGTGCAGCGGGTCGGTGGTGTCGCGGGCGCGCGGGTGCCGGGGTGCGATGTCCAGCCGGTCGAGGACCGTCAGTCCGGCCGCTTCGAAGAGGGCGAGCAGATCGGCGCGGGTGCGCAGCCCGAGGTGCTCGGCGAGGTCGGAGAGGATCAGCCAGCCCTCGCCGCCCGGCGTCAGATGCGCCGGGAGCCCCGCGAGGAAGCCGCGCAGCATCCGGCTGTTCGGGTCGTAGACGGCGTACTCCACGGAGGAGGTCGGCTTGGCCGGTACCCAGGGCGGGTTGCAGACGACCAGCGGCGCGCGCCCGGCAGGAAAGAGGTCGGCCTCCATGATTTCCACCCGGTCGGCGACGCCCAGCCGTTCGGCGTTCTGCCGTGCGCACGCCAGCGCGCGCGGATCCTGGTCGGTACCGATGACCCGCGGGACGCCGCGCCGGGCCAGTACGGCCGCGAGGACGCCGGTGCCCGTGCCGATGTCGAACGCCAGCGCCGGCGGCTGTCCGGGCAGCGGCGCCCGGGCGACCAGGTCGACGTACTCGCCGCGCTGGGGTGAGAACACGCCGTAGTCCGGGTGCACGCGCTCGCCGCCGAGGGCGGGGATCTCGACGCCCTTGCGGTGCCATTCGTACGCGCCGACGAGTCCGAGGAGCTCACGCAGGGAGACGACCGAATCCGTACCGTCCGGCGCACCGCCGCCCTCGGGCGCGGGACCGGCGGGGCCGTACGCCAGCGCGCAGGCCGCGCGGACGTCGGGGGCGCGGTGCAGCGGGACGCCGTACTGGGCGTCGAGCGGCACCAGCAGCATGCCGAGGATGCGGGCGCGCTGGCTCTGCGCGGCGCGGTGCAGGTGGAAGGCGCGGGCCGGGTCGTCGGCCGGGGCCGGCTTGCGGGGGCGGCGGTCGATCCGCCGGGCCAGCGCGGCCAGCAGCTGGCGGGCGTTGTGGAAGTCGCCGCGCCAGAGCAGCGCGGTGCCCTCGCAGACCAGCTTGTACGCCGCGTCCGCCTTCGTCCGGTCGTCGGCGATCTCGACCCGCCGCGGCGGCGCCGCGCCGTTCTCCGAACGCCAGCGGGCGGAGCGGCGTACCCCGGACTCCTCCCAGGTGAGGACGGGGTGCGAGGAGTCGGCGGCGGTGGTGGAGGCGGTCGGCCGGTGTGCGTTCATGACGTCCCGGATCAGGCGGCACGGCCGGCTGAGGGCGCGTCCCGGAGGAGGGGCACGCCCCACGAGCGGGGCGGTGCGAGGACGTTCGACTTTACCGGCTCCGGGACACCCGGCCTGTTGCCGATCGTGCCCAGGCCTGTCCGGAATACAGGGCTATATCGCTTGTAATGCGTACTTTCGCATCCTTCCCGGGAGTGGTAACGATCGCAGTGGAGCGGCCGTGGCCGTGGCGGTCGCGGGAACGGCGGGCCGCGCGGCCGCCACGGCCCGCCGGGTGAGCGCAGGGAGGCAGTCATGGACAGCAGGCCGGTCATCGTCGGGGTGGACGGGTCCCCGGACAGCGAGCGCGCGGTGCACTGGGCGGCGGAGGCGGCCCGGCTCCGCTCCGCGCCACTGCAGATCGTGCACGTCTGGCCGTACGTCACCGCCGCCCGCGCCGCCGACGCCGAGGCGGGCACCGGTGACCCCGTACTGGAGGATCTGCGGCAGCGGCTGGCCGGGGACGCAGAGCTGCCGGAGGTCGAGTTCCGCAGCCTCAGCGGCCTCACCGACACCATCCTCCCCGCGCTCGGCGACGAGGCGCAGCTGCTGGTGCTGGGCTCGCGCGGCCGGGGCGGCTTCGCCAGCCTGCTGCTCGGCTCCAACGGCATGGCCTGCGCCGCGCACGCCGCCTGCCCCGTCGTGGTCGTGCCGCGC
>NZ_NHSG01000184.1:0-6460 GCF_020024005.1 Streptomyces purpurogeneiscleroticus | reverse complement strand
CGCAGGTCTGACGGAGACGGTCGCCCCGGGGCCGACCGGACGGTCACCCCGGGGCTGACCGGGAGTTGACAGGCGGCCCCCGTAGGGTGACCGCATGGCTGTAAAGGTTTCCCGGCCGCGTGGCCGGCGACTGGTCGCGCTCGTGGCCGTGCTGGCCGTGCTGCTCGGCGGCGGTTCGTGGGCGGCGGTGGCCGCTTCCGACGGCTCGGCCGCCGCTGTGCAGCGCCAGGACCAGGTCCTGGCGCTGCCCGAGAAGCCCGGCAGCAAGGCCACCGTCCGGATCGACACGTCCTACTTCACCAGCACGGCGGTGGACGGCCGCCGTCCCGCCGTGCTGCTCGGCCACGGCTTCGGCGCCAGCAAGGAGGCGGCCAAGGGCCAGGCCCAGCAGCTGGCGCGAGCCGGGTACGCCGTACTGACCTGGTCGGCGCGCGGGTTCGGCCGCTCCACCGGCAAGATCGGGCTGAACGACCCGGAGGGCGAGGTCGCCGACGTCAGCGGGCTCATCGACTGGCTGGCGAAACGTCCCGACGTGCAGCTGGACAAGCCCGGCGACCCGCGCGTCGGCATGACGGGTGCCTCGTACGGTGGCGCCATCGCGCTGCTCACGGCGGGCCACGACCGCCGTGTGGACGCCATCGCGCCGCAGATCACGTACTGGAACCTCGCCGACGCGCTGTTCCCCGACGGGGTGTTCAAGAAGCTGTGGGCCGGTTACTTCTTCACCACCGGCTCGGCCCCCGTCACCACCTCCGTGCCCAACCCCGCCCGCGGCGTGGCCTGTCACCGCTTCGAGGCGCAGCTGTGCCGGATGTACGAGCGGGTGGCGGTCTCCGGCCGTCCGGACGACGAGGCCCGGAAGATGCTGGAGCGGCGCAGCCCGCAGGCCGTCGCCGACCGCATCAAGGTCCCCACCCTGATCACCCAGGGCCAGTCCGACTCGCTCTTCCCGCTCGGCCAGGCCGACGCGATCGCGAAGGCGCTGAAGAAGAACGGCGCGCCGGTCTCGGTGGACTGGATCGAGGGCGGCCACGACGGCGGCGCCCGTGAGGACGCCCGCATCCTGGCCCGTACGGAAGCGTGGTTCGCCCGCTATCTGAAGGGCGAGCGCGGCACCGACACCGGCCCGGCGTTCCGGATCAGCCGGGCCGGGGGCCTGGACGCCCGCGACGGCGCCTCGCGGCTGCGCGGCGCGAGCGGGGACAGCTACCCGGGCCTGCGCGGCGACCCGCGGTCCGTGCCGCTCGCCGGCCGCGAGCAGACGCTCGCCAACCCCGCGGGCGGCGACCCGCCCGCGATCTCCTCCGTCCCCGGCATCGGCACCGCGCTGGGCGGCCTGAGCGCGCTGGGCAACGGCCCGTCGCTGGACTTCCCCGGCCAGTACGCCCGCTTCGAGTCCCGCGCGCTGAAGAGCCCCGTGCAGGTCACCGGCTCGCCGACGGCGAAGCTGCGGGTGACGAGCGACCACGACGAGGCCGTGCTGTTCGCGAAGGTCTACG
This sequence comes from Streptomyces purpurogeneiscleroticus, assembly GCF_020024005.1. Lineage (NCBI taxonomy): Bacteria > Bacillati > Actinomycetota > Actinomycetes > Kitasatosporales > Streptomycetaceae > Streptomyces > Streptomyces purpurogeneiscleroticus. The sequence continues at coordinate 4,961 of NZ_NHSG01000184.1, read as the reverse complement.
ACGTCGGGCCGGACGGGCGCAGCCAGCTGCTGCCGCATCAACTCGTCACACCGCTGCGGGTGACGGACGCGAAGGACGGCCGTACGGTCTCCGTCCGGCTCCCGGCCATCGACCACGAGTTCGCCGCCGGGCACCGGATGCGGCTGGTGGTGGCCGCCACCGACATGGCGTACGCGTCGCCGCCCGAGCCCGCCGTGTACAAGGTGGCGCTCGCCGGTGAGAACGCGCTGAGCGTGCCGACCGCGCCCGGCGTGCACACCGCCGCCACCCCGCTGCCCCGGTGGGTCTGGGGCCTGCCGATCGCGGCCGTACTGATCGCCGCCGCGCTGCTGCTCACCGGGCGGCGCCGCACCACGCCGCCCGCGCCCGACCCGGACCTGTCCGACGTGCCGCTGCGGATCACCGGTCTGACGAAGAAGTACCAGGGCGCAGTCGACCGGTACGCCGTCCAGGACCTGACCTTCGGTGTCGACCGCGGTCAGGTGCTCGGGCTGCTCGGGCCCAACGGCGCGGGCAAGACCACCACGCTGCGGATGCTGATGGGCCTGATCACGCCGGACGAGGGCGAGATCCGGGTCTTCGGGCACGCGGTGCGGCCGGGCGCCCCGGTGCTCTCGCGGGTCGGCGCGTTCGTCGAGGGCGCGGGCTTCCTGCCGCATCTGACGGGCCGGGAGAACCTGGACCTGTACTGGCGGGCCACTGGCCGTCCGGCCGAGGACGCGCACATCGACGAGGCGCTGGAGATCGCGGGCCTCGGCGAGGCGCTGCAGCGCGCCGTCCGTACCTACTCCCAGGGCATGCGGCAGCGCCTCGCCATCGCGCAGGCCATGCTCGGCCTGCCGGACCTGCTCATCCTGGACGAGCCGACCAACGGCCTGGACCCGCCGCAGATCCGCGAGATGCGGGACGTGATGACCCGTTACGCGGCCGAGGGGCGCACCGTGATCGTCTCCAGCCATCTGCTGGCCGAGGTCGAGCAGACCTGTACGCATCTGGTCGTCATGGACCGCGGTCGGCTGGTGCAGGCCGGGCCCGTCGCCGAGATCGTCGGGACGGGCGACACGCTGCTGGTCGGCACGGCTGCGCCGGTGCCGGACGGGGTGGTGGAGAAGGTGGCCGCGCTGCCGTTCGTCGCCTCGGCCGTCCGCGCCGACGACGGGCTGCTCGTCCGCCTCGACGGCACGGCAGGCACGCCCAAGCTGCTCGCCGAACTTCTCCGCCTCGAAGTACCGGTGGACCGCGTCGGGCCGCACCGCCGCCTGGAGGACGCCTTCCTCACCCTGATCGGAGGGGACCGATGAGTACCGCAGCACGCCCGGCCGGGCCCGCGGCCGGCTACCGCGCGGGGCACACCCTGCCGCTGCGCGTCGAAGCGCTGCGGCAGCTGAAGCGGCGCCGCACGCTGGTGGTCGGCGTGGTGCTGGCCGCGCTGCCGTTCGTGCTGGTCGCGGCCTTCGCCCTCGGCGGCGACCCGGCCGGGCGCAACAACCGGATCACCCTGATGGACACCGCGACCGCCTCCGGCGCGAACTTCGCGGCCACCGCGCTGTTCGTCTCGGCGGGCTTTCTGCTGGTGGTGCCGGTCGCGCTGTTCTGCGGCGACACGGTCGCCTCGGAGGCGAGCTGGTCCTCGCTGCGGTACCTGCTGGCCGCGCCCGTGCCGCGGACCCGGCTGCTGTTGAGCAAGCTGACCGTGGCGCTGGTGTTCAGCGCGGCGGCGATGGTGCTGCTGCCGCTGGTCGCGCTGGCCGTGGGCACGTACGCGTACGGCTGGGACGCGCTGCGGCTGCCGGGTGGCGGGGTGCTGCCGGCGGGGGACGCGGTGCCGCGGCTGGCGCTGGTCGTCGCGTACCTCTTCGTCTCGCAGCTGGTGACCGCGGCGCTGGCGTTCTGGCTGTCGACGGTGACGGACGCGCCGCTGGGCGCGGTCGGCGGCGCGGTCGGCCTCACCATCGTCGGCAACGTCCTGGACCAGGTCACCGCCCTCGGCAACTGGCGCGACGCGCTGCCGGCCCACTGGCAGTTCGCCTGGGTGGACGCGCTCCAGCCGAAGCTGGACTGGACCGCCATGGTCCAGGGCTCCGCGGTCTCCGTCTCCTACGCGCTGGTCCTCTTCGCCCTGGCCTTCCGCGGCTTCCGGACGAAGGACGTGGTGTCGTAGCGGACCCGGGTGCTCAGGCCTCCGGCTCCGCCGGGAGGCCCTGGACGCGGCGGAAGTACTGCTGCTTCTTCTCCTCGCGGACGACGATGCCCAGCGCGGTCAGTTCCTCGCGCAGCTGGGCCGCGTCGTCCGCGCGGCCCTTCTCCAGCGCGTGCGCGCGGGCCTTGAGGAGTGCGTGCGCGCTCGCGTCGAGGCCGGGCAGGCCCGCCACCCAGCGGCGGTACTCCCCGGCGTGCGGGTCGGCCTCCTGCCACGGATAGCCGTGGGCCCGGAAGGCGGCGGCGAGCCGCGCGCCGTCGAAGTCGCCCTTGAGGCGCAGCAGTTCCTCGCCGCGGTGGCCGAGGGCTACGAGGTGCTTGCCGTTCGGGAAGACCGCCGCGACGTCCGCGCGGTCCAGTACGTGGTTCCGGCCCCCGCGGGTGAGGGCGGTCCGCGCGGGGCCGATGGCGGCGTGCACGTAGTCGCGTTCGGCGAGCAGCGCGAGCAGCACCCCGGCCACTAAGCCGAGGCCCGCGGCGCCGACCGTCGCCTGTGGCTCGGGGAGCGACGCGATGAGCTGGAACGGTCCCTGCATCGGTGCCCACGGCAGGGACGCCACCCAGCCCGCCACCGCGTCCAGCAGCCATCCCAGTGCGGCGCCCAGGACCGGGAATCCGGCCCAGGTCAGGGCGCGGGAGCCGGTGGTCGGTGCGACGCGGGTCGCGTCCTTCCCTGCCGGGCTCTCAGCAGACATCACATGTGTCCTTCTTCTCGGGCCGGGGCCGGAGTACGGCCCGTCAGCCAGTCGATGATCCGGCGCAGTTCGGCGGCGTGCTCCACGGCGTCGAAGCCGTCCTCGCCCGCGCTCAGGTAACTGGAGTCGACCATCCGCTGAATCCATCCGGCGACGCGCGCCGGGGGGAACGCGAGCGGCCGGCCCTCGTCGGCCAGCCGCTCCGCCAGCGTGACGAGCGTGGCGCGGATCCGGGCCTCGTCGGCGGCGACCATCCGGGCGAACTCCTCGTCCCGGTTGGCCTGGAGGAGGGCCGCCGCCAGGAGGCCGGGGACGAGCGGGTCGGGCAGGTCGGCGAGCAGGTGGTCCACGAGCCCGTCGAGGCCGTCGCCGGGCCGCCCGGCGGCCAGCGCCCGGTCGCAGGCCGCGGCGTTGCGCGGCACGTCGTCGGCGAACACCGCGTGGAAGAGGTCGCGCTTGGTGGCGAAGTAGTGGAAGAGCGTGCCCGAGCCGATGCCGGCCCGGCGGCAGACGGCAGCGGTCGAGGTGCCGTCCACGCCGTGGGCGGCGAACTCCTCGGCGGCGGCGTGCAGGATCCGGGCCCGCTTGCGGGCGTGCTGTGCGGGGTCGACGGTACGCATCGACACGAATAGTAGAGCACACGCTCTATTAATGGCGGGAGTGCGGCGGCAGGGGGTCCGGCGCCCGGTTGGGCCGGGTGGGTGCTTGCGCCGCGGGGCGCGCAACCCTTGGGCGGCGCGGCGTGTCTGCTCGGGTGAGGTCCGCACAATGCGGATGTATTCCGGAAGAAGAGGACATTCGATGATCCGTAAGGCTTCGCGAGCTGTCACCGTCTCCGCTCTCTGTGCCGCCCTGCTCGGCGGCGGCCTGACCCTGGCGGCGTCCGCGCCCGCCGCGACCGCGGCCTCCGAGGGGAAGGCCCCGGCCCGTTACAACGCCGAGCAGGTCCACCACTTCCTGCAGGGTTTTTACGGCAACCACGGGCCCCGCCAGTGGGAGCGGGACAACATGGTCGGCGACGAGCTGAAGAAGCGCGCCGAGAAGAACAAGAAGTACGACGTCCTGCTCTGCGCGCAGAACAACCCGCGCGACATCGCCATCGGAAAGGTGACCACCGCGCAGTCCGCGGGCGTGGGCTGGGCGACGGTGACCACGAAGTGGAACCGCGGCCCGGACCAGCACTTCCTCGCGTACGTCGGCCTGGACGCGAGCAAGCCGATCAAGCTCACCCAGATCGACTGCAGCCCGGGCAGCTGACGGCTGCCCCTTCCTCTGTACCGGCCACCCCGTCCTCCGTACCGGCCGCCGTCCGAGGGGTGGCCGGTACGGCGGTGCCGCGCGTGGCCGGACAACCGTTTTCGCCTGATCCGGCACGTATTCTCTCGTTATGACCTGGACGAGCGCGCTGAAGCAGACCGCCCGCTCCGGGCTGAGCGTCGAACGGGCCAAGCTGACGCCGCTCATCGCGGTCCGCGGCGCCGTGGGCGTCGCCATCGTCGTCGGGGGCTGTCTGTGGCTGGGCTCCCCGGTGCTCGCGGTCTCCGCCGCCTTCGGTGCCTTCTCCGCCGCCATCGCCACCTTCCAGCGCAGCTGGCGGCCGCGCCCGCTGCTGGCCCTGGCCGTCGCGGGCGGCCTGTCGGTCTCCACTTTCCTCGGCTATCTCGCCGCGGCCCACACCGTGCTGTTCGTACTGCTGCTCGCTGCCTGGACCCTGCTCGCGGGGCTGTGCTGGGCCGTCGGGCCGGTCTCCGGGCTGATCGGCACGCAGACGGTCGCGGTGATGCTGGTGACCGTCACCCTGCCGACCTCCGTACTGGGCGCGCTGGCGCACGCCGCGCTGATCGCGGCCGGCGGCTGCGTACAGGCCGCGCTCATCCTGCTCTTCCCCGTCCGCCGCTGGGGGCGGCAGCGGGACGCGCTGGCCGACGCGCTCGCCGCCGAGGCGGACTACGCGCGCCGGCTGCGGCACGATCCGGTGGCGCCCTTCGACCCGCAGCCCCTGATGGACGCCCGGCTCGCCTCCCGGGTGACGCCCCGCCAGGCCCGCCGCCGCCCCGCCCAGCTGCA
>NZ_NHSG01000183.1:0-16368 GCF_020024005.1 Streptomyces purpurogeneiscleroticus | reverse complement strand
ACGGTACGGGCGGGGCAGCGGGCGGCCGCTCCGGCTGTGCGGAGTACTCGCCCCGGGCGGCGCGGCCCGAAGAGGCCGCGGCACGCTGGGCAGGCTGGCGGGCGGCCGTCACCCGGCCGCCGCGCCGGCTCTCGATCAGGCCCACGGCGTTCCCCGGCAGCCAGGCCGAGGCCGTGCCGCTGTCGTCGGTACCGGAGCCGAAGAGGTGCGGCGCCAGCTGGGACTGCAGGTCGGCGGGGCTGGGGCGGTGCTCGGCCGCCATCTGCATCGTGGCCTCGATCAGCGGCCGCAGCTCGTCCGGCAGGCCCTCCAGGTCCGGGCCCTCGCGCAGCAGCATGAAGACCGTCTCGACCGGGTTGGCGCCGTGGAAGGGAGCGTGTCCGGTGGCGGCGAAGACCAGGGTGGAGCCGAGCGAGAAGATGTCGCTGGCCCCCGTGACGCTGCGCGAGTCGCGCGCCTGCTCGGGCGACATGTACGCCGGCGTGCCGACGGCGACGTTCGTCATCGTCAAACGCGTGTTCGACACACCGCTGGCGATGCCGAAGTCGATCACTCGTGGTCCGTCCTCGACGACCAGGACGTTCGACGGCTTGAGATCGCGGTGCACCAGGCCCGCGCCGTGGATGGACTGCAGGGCCTCGGCGACGCCGGCCGCCAGCCAGCGCACCGCCTGGGCCGGCAGCGGCCCGCACTCATTGACTATTTCTTCCAGGGAGGGAGCGGGGACGTACGCCGTCGCCAGCCACGGCACCGCCGCGCGCGGATCGGCGTCGACCACCGCCGCGGTGTAGAAGCCGCTGACCGCGCGCGCCGCCTCCACCTCGCGCGTGAAGCGGACCCGGAACAGCTGGTCCTCGGCGAGCTCGGTACGGACCGTCTTGATCGCCACCCGCCGGCCGGAGGCCGAACGCGCGAGATACACCAGCCCCATACCGCCGGCACCGAGACGGCCGAGCACCTCGAACGGGCCGATCCGCCGGGGATCGTGCTGCGTCAGCTGCTCCACCACTTGCCTGCCACCTCCCCGTGGGGCGTCAAAGAGACTCTCAAAAGCCAAGAGCCGCCGAGAGCCACTGCCCCGAGCAGCGTCTCACCGCCTGGCCGATTCGGCCGTACGCATGCTGATTCTTCCTGGCGAAGCCGACGGTTGCGAACCCGGGGGCTTCCCGTCGTGTCCCGTGTCCCGCCGAGCGGTACGCGCAGAGCTCGTTACCTGCCGTTACCCACCGCATACGGGAGCGCGTCGGGTCCCGTTCATGCGCCGACCGCACATATGTCCGATGACCACCGGGTGGCCGACGTCACGGCCCGGTGCGCCCGCCGGCGCCTCCCGGGTGCCGGTCCGTGCCCCGGTGTGCGGTCCGTCGTCGCCATTCCCATCCCCGTACGTACTGTTCGGTCCCGCGCACTCACCGGCCTGCCGCCGAGCCCACGGACCCGTTGCCGGGCCGCGCCGCCCGCGGCCCGGCAGCGGGAGCTGCCTGGTCCCAATTCTGCTGTGCCGAACGGCGTTCGGGGGCCATGACCACGAACTAATTGGCGGATCGGTACGCCTACTTCGCAAGAGGAGGGCCGTTTTGGGCCGAGGTGACGCCGTATGTACCGCAACGTGCAAGGGGGCGCCTGCACGTGTGGGACGGGAGAGACGCAAGGGGCGAGGAGCGAGAGACGGTCCGCTGCTCTACTTCGGCGCCATCAGCCCGAAGGCCGCCCCCTGATTGTCGACCACCAGGGCGAGGGGGCCGCCGGGCGTCCCCTGGGGCTCGCTGAGGACCTTGCCGCCCTGCCGGACCGCCGTCCGCAGGGCCGCTTCCATCTCCTCGGCCAGGAAGAAGACGGTGAAGTGCGCCGGCAGCTCGGCCGGTGCCCGCGCGTCCAGCACGATCCGGCACCCGATCTCGCGCTCCTGCCCGGCGATCCGCCACGGCAGGAACGTGGGGCTCGTCATCGGCCCCTCGGTCACCCCTTCGAAGCCGAAGACCTGCCCGTAGAAGGCGTCGACCGTCTCCGGTTCGCGCGTGCTGAGACCCATCCATACGTACGCGCCGGGCTCGGCCTGCACCTCGAAGCCCTGATGCCGGCCGGCCTGCCAGGCGCCGAAGACCGCGCCGCCCGGGTCGACGCCCAGCATCATCGCGCCCAGGTCGCCGATCGGCGTGCCGCCCGAGATCACCTGGCCGCCCGCCTCCCGGACCTTGGCGACGGTCTCGTTGATGTCGGCCGTCGCGAAGTAGACGCCCCAGACGGTGGGCATCCGGCCGTCCTTCTTGGGCAGCAGTCCGGCGGCCTTGCGCCCGTCGAGCAGAGCCGTCGTGTAGTCGCCGAACTCGGGAGCGCTGTCCGAGAAGGTCCAGCCGAACAGCTCTCCGTAGAAGCGCTTGCCCGCCTCGAGATCCGGCAGCATCGCGTCCGCCCAGCAGGGGGCACCCTCCGCAAAAGCCGTCATACGGACAAAGTAACCGGGCTTTCCGCTATGCGCCCGGCGCGTACCCCCGCGCACGCTTCCGCACATAACCCCGTACATCCACCCCCTGCACATACCCCCGGGCGGTTGTCCACCGAAGTTGTCCACAGGCTGTTGATAAGACGATTCACTTGATCAGGCCAGTGCCACCGAGGCGGTTCCGCGGCCCCGAAGCCGTGCGGCGAAAGCCGATTCCCGGCCCGATTCGCCCCATCCCCATTTGCAGGCAGCCAAATCGCGCTCCGATCACCCCTCGGTAAGCTGACGGCATGACAGGACAAGTTCGAACCGTCGACGGCAGAGTCGCCGGCCGCCGCGGGCAGGCGACCCGGCAGAAGCTCCTCGACTGCCTCAGCGAGATGCTCAGTTCGTCCCCGTACCGGGACGTCAAGGTCATCGACGTCGCACGCAAGGCGGGCACCTCCCCCGCGACGTTCTACCAGTACTTCCCCGACGTCGAAGGCGCCGTACTCGAGATCGCCGAGGAGATGGCCAAGGAGGGCGCGAGCCTGACCGAACTGGTCGCCGGGCGCTCCTGGGTCGGCAAGTCGGGCCGGCAGACGGCCGAGGAGCTGGTCGACGGCTTCCTCTCCTTCTGGCGGAAGCACGACGCGATCCTGCGCGTCGTCGACCTCGGCGCGGCGGAGGGCGACAAGCGGTTCTACAAGATCCGCATGAAGATCCTGAACGCCGTCACCAACTCCCTTACGGACTCCATCAAGGAGCTCCAGACCAAGAACAAGGTGGACAAGGAGGTCAGTCCCGCGGCAATGGCCGGCTCGCTGGTCGCCATGCTCGCCGCGGTCGCCGGCCATCAGAAGGGCTTCACCAGCTGGGGCGTCAAGCAGGCCGAGCTCAAGCCGAACCTCGCGCTGCTCGTCCATCTCGGCGTGACGGGCAAGAAGACCGCCAAGTAGTAGCCGGGGCGCGGCGAGCGACCGCCGCCCCCGGCACGACGCGTCGCCAGGACCGCGCACGTTCTGCCGCGCACGCGTCCCCCGCCGGCCCGCCCTTCGTCCTGCCATATCTGCATACGCCTCGGGCACCGCCCGGCCTCTCATAGAGAGCCGGGCGGTGCCTGAGGCGTATCCGGGGCGGGCTGCGGTCCGCGTACGACGGCTCCCCACTGCGGATTACGGTCTGCCCGTACGCAGTTATCTGATGTACCGTCAGTTTTCATGACTACCGGGACCGGTACGACTCCTCCCGCACGTACACGCAGGGTCGCCGTCGCCGGAGTGGCGCTGGCCGACTGCGGACGCGTCGACGACGCCACCCCCTACGCCCTGCACGCCCAGGCCGCCCGCCGCGCGCTGGCCGACTCCGGGCTGGACCGCTCGGTGATCGACGGCTTCGCCTCCGCCGGGCTCGGCACTCTCGCCCCGATCGAGGTCGCGGAGTACCTGGGGCTCCGCCCCAGCTGGGTGGACTCGACCTCCGTCGGCGGCTCGACCTGGGAAGTCATGGCCGCGCACGCCGCCGACGCGATCGCTGCCGGCCACGCCGACGCGGTCCTGCTGGTGTACGGCTCGACGGCGCGCGCCGACCTCAAAGCGCGGCGCCGCACCGCCGACCTCTCCTTCGGGGGCCGCGGTCCGCTGCAGTTCGAAGTGCCCTACGGCCACACCCTGATCGCCAAGTACGCGATGGCCGCGCGCCGCCACATGCACCAGTACGGCACGACACTGGAACAGCTCGCCGAGGTCGCCGTCCAGGCGCGCGCCAACGCGGCGGCCAATCCGGACGCGATGTACCGGGACCCGATCACCACCGACGACGTGCTGGCCGGGCCGATGATCGCCGATCCGTTCACGAAACTGCACTGCTGCGTCCGCTCCGACGGCGGCTGTGCGGTCCTGCTGGTCGCCGAGGACCGCGTACCGGACCTGGCCCGGCCACCGGTCTGGGTGCTCGGCTCGGGCAGCGCCGTCTCGCACACCACGATGTCGGAGTGGGACGACTTCACCGTCTCACCGGCCGCCGTCTCCGGGCGACTGGCCTTTGAGCGGGCAGGCGTGCGCCCCGACGAGATCGACCTCGCCGAGATCTACGACGCGTTCACCTACATGACGCTGGTGACGCTGGAGGATCTCGGGTTCTGCGCGAAGGGCGAGGGCGGCGCGTTCGTCGAGAAGGGACGGCTGCTCCGGGACGGCGCGCTGCCGACGAACACCGACGGCGGCGGCCTCGCCGCCTGCCACCCCGGGATGCGCGGACTGTTCCTGCTGGTCGAAGCCGTGCGGCAGCTGCGCGGCGAGGCCGGCGAGGGCCGCCAGGTGCAGAAGGCGGGTGGCCGGCTGCCACGGCTCGCGGTCGCCTCGGGCACCGGTGGATGGTTCTGCTCGTCCGGAACGGTGGTGCTGGGGGCGGAGTGAGGGCGCGGGCGCCGGGCCGCACGGCGCGTGCAGGTTGCGTTGGAGTGCGCTCCAGCTCATAGCGTCGGGCTCACGAACCGACCAAGGGGAGCCATGCGGTACACACTGTTCGGCAGGACCGGTCTCCGGGTGAGCGAGCTGAGCCTCGGCACCATGACGTTCGGCGGCGACCGGGGGTGGGGCGCCGCCGAGGACACCAGCCGGCGGATCTTCGACATGTACGCCGACGCGGGCGGCAACTTCATCGACACCGCGAACATCTACACGGACGGCAGCTCGGAGCGGATCGTCGGCGAACTGCTCGCCGGCCGCCGGGACCAGTACGTACTGGCCAGCAAGTACACCTGCGCCACCCGCAAGGGGGACGTGAACGCGGGCGGCAGCCACCGCAAGAACCTCGTGCAGTCGGTGGAGGCGAGCCTGGAGCGGCTGCGCACCGACCACCTGGACATCCTCTGGGTGCACGCGCGCGACAACCTCACCCCGGTCGAGGAGGTCATGCGGGCCCTGGACGACATCGTGCGGACCGGCAAGGTGCTCTACGTCGGGGTGTCCGACTGGCCGGCCTGGGAGATCGCCCAGGCGAACACCCTTGCCGAGCTGCGCGGCTGGACCGCGTTCGCCGGATCGCAGCTGCGGTACAACCTGTTGGAGCGCACGCCGGAGCGCGAACTGCTTCCGCAAGCCCGCGCATTCGACCTTGCCGTGCTCGCATGGGCACCGCTGGCCGCCGGCAAGCTCACCGGCAAGTACCGCCGCGGCGAATCCGGCCGACTGCACGCCCACGGCGGGGAGAACGGCGAGGACCAGCACGACGAGGCGGTGCTCAGCGCCGTACTGGAGATCGCCGAACAGGGCGGCTGGAGCCCGGCCCAGGTGGCGCTGGCCTGGCTGCGGCAGCAGCCGGGCAACATCGTCCCGATCGTCGGCGCCACGAAGGAGAGCCAGCTCCTGGACAACCTCGCCGCGGTCGACGTGGTACTGGACGCCGACGCGGTGGCCCGGCTGGACGAGGTGAGTGCGGTACCGCTCGGCTTCCCGCACCAGTTCCTGCGCGAGCCGGCGGTCACCGAGACCGTGTACGGCGACCGCTGGGCCGACATCGACGACCGGCGCTCCACCTACCGGCGCACGCCGCACGACATCCGCTAGCGGTTCGCGGCGTCACTGCACGGCGTCACTCAGTGGCGTCACTCCGCGGTGTCGTCGAGCAGCGCCCGTAGGACGGGATCGGCATGTGTCCACAGGAGCATGCCGCCCGCGTCCGCCACGAGGTGGCGACACGCGCTGCGTATACGGGTGGCGAGCCGGGCGCCGTGGTCCGGCGAGTGCGTGGGCGCGGTGTCCAGCGCGCCGTACCAGAGGTCGACCGGCACCCGGATCACCCCGGGATCGAACGGCCAGTGGCTCATGGCCAGCAGTGTGTCGCGCGCATAGCCGGCCGGGCCCGGCGCGAAGCCCTCGGCCATCGCCTCCCGGAAGGCAGCGGCGAACGCGGGCTGCTCCAGAAGGGCGCGGTCGCGCGCGCCGCTGCCCTCGGCGACCAGTTCGTACAGCACCTCCGGGCTCCCGAAACCGGCGAACGAGCGCTCGGCGGCCACCGGATCGGCCGCGGCCCGCTCGGTGAGGTACCGCACTTCGTCCGGCAGCAGCGCGTCGAACGCGGGCGCGGCCAGCTCGTCCGTACCGGAGACCACCGCGAGCCGGGTGAACAGCCCGGCGGCGGCGCAGGCCAGCGCGAACGGCGCGCCCTGGGAGAAGCCGACGCCGCGCAGCCCCGAGAGTCCGCGCAGCGCGGCGAACTCCCGTACGTCCTCGGCCCAGCCCGTGAGCGTACGGCCGGGCGACGGGTCGGAGGCACCCAGCCCGGGGCGGTCCACGGAGATCAGCCGTACGCCGAGCTCCTCGACCGCCGCCGCCCCGAAACCGAGCCGCCGGGACGTGGCCGCGCCGGGGCAGAGCAGTACCGGTGTCCCGTCCTCGGGACCCCACTCGCCCCAGGCCAGCCGCCGCCCGTCGGCCAGCCGGACGGCCCCTCGCCGGGCAGGCGCGGGCACGGCGACGGCCGTCCCGGCCGAGATCGCAGACATGGCACCAGCGTCCGTCGCCGGCGCCGACCACCGCAACCGATTTGCCGACGGGGGCACGAGGGACGCGGGCGGCCCGGCGGACGTACGCTGCCCGGCATGACCACGACGGACGACTCCCCCGAAGCCCACGCCTTCCGCGACCTGCTGCGCAGCCTGCGGGTCTGGACGGGCGAACTGCCCGCGTTCGATCCGTACGCCGTCCCCGAGGCGCCGCTGCCGCTGTTCCGGCAGTGGCTGGGCGAGGCGGCCGCCGCGGGCGTACCGGAGCCGCACACGATGGCGCTGGCGACCGCGGACGCGGCGGGCGCCCCGTCCGTACGCATCGTGATGCTGCACGACGCCGACGAGAACGGCTGGCACTTCGCCTCCCACCACGGCAGCCGCAAGGGCCGCGAACTGGCCGCCAACCCGCGTGCCGCGCTGTGCTTCTACTGGCCGCTGGTCGGGCGCCAGGTCCGAGTCTGCGGTCCGGTCACGCCGGGCACGCCCGAGGAGAGCGCGGCCGACCTGCACCGCCGTTCACCGGGCGCGCTGGCCGCCGCGCTCGTGGGGCATCAGAGCGAGGTGCTGGACTCCTACGCGGAGCTGGAGCGGGCGGCGGACGCGTCCTGGGAGCGGGCGCAGCGCGAGCCGGAGGCGGAGGTGGAGAGCTGGACGGCGTACGTGCTGCACGCCGAGGAGGTGGAGTTCTTCCAGGGCGACGCCCGCCGCCGGCACGCACGGCTGCGCTACCGGCGGTCGGGCGAGCCGGCGGGTGATCGGACGGGTGACGGCTGGCAGCGGGAACTGCTGTGGCCGTAGCCCGTGCCCGTGCGGTCGGAGCCGTGGCTCAGAACCGCTGGTACATGATGTGCAGCCCGACATAGCCCTTCTCCGGATGCAGGAACGCCTCCGGAAGGGTCGTCATGATCTCGAAGCCGAGCGACTGCCAGAGGGCGACGGCACCGGTGTTGGTCTCCACGACGGCGTTGAACTGCATCGCGCGGTAGCCCTCGGAGCGGGCCCAGCGCAGTGCGTACTCGCCCAGGGCACGGCCGACGCCCTTGCCGCCGTGCGCCGGATCGACCATGAAGCTGGCCCCGGCGATGTGCGCGGCGCCGCCCATGTGGTTGGGGTTCATCTTGGCCGTACCCAGGACCGTGCCGTCCTCGTCGACCGCGACGACCGTGTGGCCCGGCGGGCTGAGCATCCACAGCGCGCGGCCCGCCTCCTTGTCGAGGTCGCGCGGGTAGGTGTACGTCTCCCCGGCAGCGACGATCGCACGGAAGAACGGCCAGATGGCGTCCCAGTCCTCGGTGGTGGCTTCTCTGATCAGCACCCGCCCAGAGTGCCTCCTGACGCCGCGCGACGCCACCGGTTAAAGGCTCAGTCCGTCGGCCGGAATACGGGGACGGCCGGCCCGCCCTTGCCGTCGGCACGGAAGCACACCAGCAGCTCCATGCCGATCCGCAGCTCCGCCTCCGGGCAGTCGACGACCTCGGTCATCATCCGCGGCCCCTCGGCGAGGTCCACGACGGCGGCGGTGTACGGGACGCGGCCGCCGAACGGCGGCAGGTCGTTCCGGTGCACCACGGACCAGGTGTACAGCGTGGCGCGGCCGCTCGCCGCCTCCCAGACCACGTCCTCGCTCCAGCAGCGCGGGCAGAACTCCCGGGGGTAGTGGTGCGCGGCACCGCAGCCGGTGGCCCGGCAGCGCCGGATCAGCAGCCGCCCCTCCGCCGCGGCGTCCCAGTACGGGCGGGTGAAGGCGTCGGCCTCGGGCAGGTCGTACCGGGGTGAGTTCACCGGGGTCGTGGTCATCGGAACAGTCCCATCGCGGCGTCGAGCGACCAGGTCTGCCAGCCCATCGCGCCCAGCGCGACGAGCGAGATCAGGGCCATCATCGCGTTCTGCCCCTGCTCGGCCCAGTCGTGGATCATCAGTACGAGATAGAGCAGGTTGAGCACCAGGCCCGCGACCAGCGCGACCGGCGTGAGGAAGCCGAGGACGAGTCCGGCGCCGAGCGCCAGTTCCGCGTACACGACGACGTACGCCATCGCCTTCGGGCGCGGCCGTACGACCACGTCGAAGCCGCGGCGCACCACGGCCCAGCGGTGTTGGGCCGCCACGCCGGAGGCCCACGCGATGCCCGTACCACGCTCGAACCAGCCCTTCTTGTCCTTGTGCCGCCAGCTCTCCAGCCACCACAGCCCCAGGCCGATACGGAGTACGGCGAGCCATTCGGGCCCACCGAGCCAGATCGTCTGCATCCCACGCCTCCCGCTCGACCGTTTCTGACGCTGCGTCAGCTACCGGGCCAGTTCAGCGGAGGGCGCGGCCCGCGCGCAAGGGGTGGGGCTGGAGCGACACCCCCGATGCGCACCCCGGTCGCGCTCCCCGACGTGCACCCGACGTCAGAGGCGCACGCCCGATCCGCCGCCGCACGCACCATTCCTGACTGGGCGTCAGTTCTGTAACCTGACTACCTGTCAGGTACCTGCCTGCCAGGTACGCACCGGTGGTCAGACGGGAGCGGCGCAGCGATGCTGGGATCCACTCATGGCACCCTCACCACTCACTCGCGGCCCGCCCGGGTCGTGGCCTGCGGAGGGCCGACACCGCAGGCCGTGCACGGGACGGCCGGCCCGGAACACGGCCCCGGCGCAGGCGGCGGCCGGCACGGCACCGGCGACCTGGACGTGAGCGGGCGACCGCTGTCCGCGGCCGTGCCGGACCTGGACCGCTTCTTCCGCCCCCGCTCCGTCGCCGTCATCGGCGCCTCGGACAGCGAGGGCCGTCCCCACACCGGCATCACCCGCCGGCTGATCGACTGGGCCGAGCGGGTCGGCGCCCGGCTGCACCCGGTCAACCCGGGCCGCACCGCCGTCTTCGGGCTCCCCTGTCACACCTCCGTCTCCGACCTGCCGGAACAGGTCGATCTCGCCGTACTGCTGGTCGCCGATCCACTGCCGGTCATCGAGGAACTCGCATACGCCAAGGTGAAGTTCGCGGTCGCCTTCGCCGCCGGCTTCGCGGAGACCGGCGCCGACGGCGCGGCCGCGCAGGAGCGGCTGGCCGCGGCCGTCGCCCGCTCCGGCATCCGGTTGCTCGGCCCGAACACCAACCTCAACGCGTTCGAGACGTTCCGCGAGGACCTGGACGGGCCGGCGATCGCGCTGATCACGCAGTCAGGCCACCAGGGCCGCCCCGTCTTCGCCCTCCAGGAGCTGGGCATCCGCCTCTCGCACTGGGCCCCCACCGGCAACGAGGCCGATCTGGAGACCGCGGACTTCCTCTCCTACTTCGCCTCCCGCCCCGAGGTCGGCGCCATCGCCGCGTATGTGGAAGGGCTCAAGGACGGCCGCAGCTTCCTGCTCGCCGCCGACCGCGCGGCCCGCAACAAGGTCCCGGTCGTCGCGGTCAAGGTCGGCCGCACCGAGGCCGGCGCCCGCACCGCCGCCTCGCACACCGGCAAGCTCACCGGCGCCGACGAGGTGGTGGACGCGGCAATGCGGCAGTTCGGCGTGGTCCGCGTCGACGGCCTGGACGAGCTGCAGGATACCGCTGCGCTGCTGGCCAGGGCCCGCCCGCCGGCCGCCGAGGGCGTCGCCGTCTATTCGATATCGGGCGGCACCGGCGCGCACTTCGCCGACCTGGCGACGGCGGCCGGCCTGCGGCTGCCGACGCTCGGCGAGGAGCGGCAGCGGGAGCTGCACCAGTGGATACCGGACTACCTCAATGTCGCCAACCCGATCGACAACGGCGGGCACCCCGTGGGCGACTGGCGCGGCCGGAAGATCATCGACGCGATCCTCGCCGACCCGTCCGTGGGCGTTCTGATCTGCCCGATCACCGGTCCCTTCCCGCCGATGAGCGACAAGCTCGCGCAGGACCTCGTGGACGCGGCGGAGCAGACGGACAAGCTGGTGTGCGTGGTGTGGGGCTCGCCGGTCGGCACCGAGGACGCCTACCGGCGGACCCTGCTCGGCTCCTCGCGGGTGGCCACCTTCCGTACGTTCGCCAACTGCATCACGGCCGTCCGCGCCCATCTCGAACACCACCGCTTCACGGCGTCCTACCGCTCCCCCTTCGACGAGGCGCCGCGCACACCCTCGCCGTCCGCGCGCAAGGCCCAGGCGCTGCTGCGCCCGGGCGAACAGCTCAGCGAGCACGCCGGTAAGCAACTGCTGCGCGCCTACGGCATCCGCGTGCCCCGCGAGCAGCTCGTGACCAGCGCGGCGGGGGCCGTCCGGGCGGCCGCGCAGGTCGGCTACCCCCTCGTCATGAAGGCGTCCGGGCCGCGGCTGGCCCACAAGAGCGAACTGGGCCTGGTCAGGATCGGCCTGACCTCGGCCAGTCAGGTCCGGGACGCCTACCGCGAGCTGACGGACATCGCGCGCCACGAAGACGTCGCGCTGGACGGGGTGCTGGTGTGCCAGCTGGTCGAGCCGGGTGTGGAGATGGTCGTCGGCGTCACGCCCGATCCGCTCTTCGGGCCGACCGTGACTGTGGGACTGGGTGGTGTCCTCGTCGAAGTACTGCGGGACACCGCGGTGGCCGTACCGCCCTTCGGCGAGGACCAGGCGCGCGCGGCGCTCGGCCGGCTGCGGGGCGGGGCGCTGCTGGAGGGTGTCAGGGGGGCGCCGCCGGCCGACACCGACGCGCTGGTCGAGGTCATGCTGCGGGTCCAGCGGATGGCGCTGGAGCTGGGCGATCAGCTGGCTGAGCTGGACATCAACCCGCTGGTCGTCCTTCCGAAGGGCCAGGGCGCCGTGGCGCTCGACGCGCTCGCCGTCTGCCATTGAACGCCGGCGCCCGCACCCCGGCCGCACCGGCAGCCGTGTCCACGCCGACGCCAGAAGCTGGAGCAGCTTGACCATGACGACCTCCCCCGTCGGTCCCGGCGGGACCTCCGAATCCTTGATACTCCACACCACTGACAACGGCGTGGCGTGGATCACTCTCAACCGCCCGCAGGCGAGGCACGCCCTCACCCCTGACCAGCGCGAACGCATCATTTCGCGGCTCGCCGAAGTCTCCGCCGACCCGGCCGTCCGCGCCGTGGTGATCACCGCGACCGGCCGCGGGTTCTGCGCGGGCGCGGACCTGCGGCCCCGGCCCGGCGCCGGCGGCAGCGGCAGCGGCAGCGGCAGCGGCAGCGGCAGCGAGCGGACCACCGGCGATGTCGCACGGATGATCCGGCAGGGCGCCCAGCGGCTGATCGCCGCGGTCATGGACTGCGAGAAACCGGTGATCGCGGCGGTCAACGGCACCGCCGCGGGCCTCGGCGCGCACCTCGCCCTCGCCTGCGACCTGGTCCTGGCCGCCGAATCTGCCGCGTTCATCGAGGTGTTCGTGCGCCGCGGCCTGGTGCCCGACGGCGGCGGCGCGTATCTGCTGCCCCGGCTGACCGGCCCGCAGCGCGCGAAGGAGCTGATGTTCTTCGGCGACGCGCTGCCGGCCGCCGAGGCCGAGCGGCTCGGGCTGGTCAACAGGGTGGTACCGGACGGCGAACTGGCGAAGACCGCGGCTGCCTGGGCGGACCGGCTGGCGGCCGGCCCGACGCGCGCGCTGGCCCTCACCAAGCAGCTGGTCAACGACTCGTTGGACGTCGACCGCGGCACGGCCTTCGCCGCCGAGGCGGCCGCTCAGGAGATCAACATGACGACGGCGGACGCGCAGGAGGGGGTGGCGGCCTTCGTGGCACGCCGTACACCGGAGTACCGCGGGCGCTGACCACGAGGGGCCGCGTTCCGCCGGAACTCGCCACTGAGGCAGGCGCCTAGGACTCGCCGCTGGGGCAGAGCGGTACCTGCTGGACGTCGCGGGTGTGGACGCCCGGCAGCCAGCCCTCGGCACCTTCCGCGGAGGTCACCCGGTACCAACGGTTGGAGATCGCGCCCGCCTTGTCCCGTACGAGGCGCCCATCGGTGAGGACGCACTCCGTGGCCAGCCGGTCGCCGTTCCAGACGCGGCCCGCGGCGTTCCCGGGGGCGGCGTACGCCTGGTGCGGGTCCCGGGCCAGGCGAAGCGCGCACCGTACTGTGCGCGCCTTCTCGCACGCCGGCTCACTGTTGTACACCGTGACCTCCAGCCCGGTGCCGGGCCCGGGCGGCGCGGGGCGCTCGTTGCCCGTCCCTACGAGCCGCCACACGACAAGCCCCAGGGCGAGCGCGGCCACGGCGAACAGCACCGTCATCAGCTGCGGCCGCCGGCGCAGGAACGACAGGGGGCTGCGGGGCGCGCCGGGCGCGGGAGCGGACTCGGCTATGCGGGTCCACAGCCCTGGCGGTGGCTGGATTTCCTCGTCGGCCGCCCGGAGGCGCTCCCGCAATATCGTTTCAGCAGCACGGCGTCCCAGGCCGTTCCGGTAACCGTTCCGGGGGTTCCCGTGGTCATTACGGAGACGCCCCTGCCCGCCTTCGGGGCGCCACTGACCGCCCTCGGAGTCGTCCCCCCGGCCGTTCCCAGGGGCCACGTGCGTGTTCCCGAAGTCGTCCCGCTCCACGGTGTGCTCACCTCCCCGTGAGGTCGTACGGCGAAGCGGCGAGGTAGCCGCGCAGCCGGTCCAGGGCGCGCGCCCGGTGCCGGGCCGCCGTGCACCGCTGCACCTTCATGATCCTGGCGGCCTTGCCGATGGTGTATCCGTCCAGGTCGACGAGGATGACCAGGCCGGCCTGCCGGTGCGAGAGCCGGCTCAGCATCCGCACCGCTTCCAGCTCGGCCTGCCGGCGCTCCCGCGCGCCGTCCCAGCCGGTGCCGGGCAGCTCCCGCATGAGTGCGCCGCTGCCGGGCCCGTCCTCCGGGCCGCCCTCGCCGATCAGTGCCTGCCGCCGCTCCCTGCGGTGCGCCTCCCGGGCGACGCTCAGCAGGGCCGTGAAGGCGCGGGCGTACGGCTCCGGGTGTTCCAGAAAGCGGTACGGGCGCCCGGCGAGCTTCAAGTACGCCTCGTGCACGATGTCCTCCGCCGCCTGCCGGGACCCCGCGAGCAGCACCGCCCTTCGGTAGAGCCGCGGCAGCAGCCCGCAGAAGACGTCGTCGAAGGACGGCGACGGAAGGGACGACGACGCCATCGCATCGGTCATGCGGCGGAACTCTCCCCGGATCCGATACGGGTGCGGCCGTGAGGGAGATACCCGGCATGATCCGCCGCCAACCGACCGAATACCGACAATTATTCGATCCGCCGGTGATCCGCCACCGGGCGCCGCCCGCGCAGCCCACCTGACCCCGCGCGCCCCTCACTTCCTATCTGACGGTCCATCAGATTCAATGGGAGCGTGGAAGGGAGCGCAGCATGATGGGACATGCCGGCATGGCGGCCACAGCGGTGCGCTATCTGCGTGCGGCCGGTACCGCGGCCTCGGCCCCGGCGACGCCCGGACCCGGCGCGCCCGATCCCCCGGGAGCGGCCTCCAGGGCGCCTCTGCGGGCCGTACGCGAGGACGAGCGGGCCCCGGTCGACCGGAACGAATTCCGGCGCGTGCTCGGGCACTTCGCGAGCGGCGTCACGATCATCACGGCGCCGGGCGACGCCGCCGAGCACGCACCCGGTGGCACGGCCCAGCCCGCACCCGGTGACGCAGCCGAGCCCGCACCCGGCGACGCGGCCGGCCCCGCGCCCGCCGGCTTCGCCTGCCAGTCGTTCGCCTCGCTCTCCCTGGACCCGCCGCTGGTGGCCTTCATGGTGGCGCGCACGTCCACGACCTGGCCGCGGATCGCCCGGGCCGGGGTCTTCTGCGTGAACATCCTGGGCGCGGGCCAGGGCGCGCTGTGCCGCGGCTTCGCGGTCAGCGGCGCCGACAAGTTCGCCGGGGTACGGCACACGCCGTCGCCGGTGAGCGGCTCCCCGCGGCTGGCGGACGTGCCGGCCTGGATCGACTGCACCGTCCAGGCCGTCCACACGGGTGGCGACCACCTCGTCGTCGTGGGCCGGGTGGACGCGCTCGGCACGGACGAAGCGGCGGCGGCCGCGGGGCCGTTGCTGTTCCACCGGGGATCGTTCGGGGAGTTCCGGGAGGTCAGGGGCTGACCTGCGGCTCCGTCCGGCGCCGGATCACCAGTGCCATCAGGACCGCCAGGGCGCACAGGGCCCCGGAGGCGTACCAGACCGGGTCGTACGTGCCGAGCGCGTCCCGGGCCAGGCCGCCGATGAAGGCGATGAGGGCGGCGCCCACTTGGTGGGCGGCCAGCACCCATCCGAAGACGATCGCGGCGTCGTCCCCGTAGTGCTCGCGGCACAGCGCAATCGTGGGCGGCACGGTCGCGACCCAGTCCAGGCCGTAGAAGACGATGAAGAAGAGCATCGGCGGGTGGACGGTGTCCGAGAGCAGCATCGGCAGGAACATCAGGGAGACGCCGCGCAGCCCGTAGTACGCGGCGAGCAGCCGGCGGCTGTCGAAGCGGTCGGTGAACCAGCCGGAGGCGACCGTCCCGAGGATGTCGAAGATCCCGATGACCGCGAGCAGCGAGGCGGCGAGCGTCATCGGCATGCCGTGATCGTGGGCCGCGGGCACGAAGTGCGTCTTGACCAGGCCGTTCGTGGTGGCGCCGCAGATCGCGAAGGTACCGGCGAGGAGCCAGAAGGGGCCGGTGCGCGCGGCGTTGGCGAGCGCACGCAGCGCACGCCGGGCGGCGCCTCGTTGCGGAGCGGGGCGCGGTACGAACTCCGTCGCGCCGTACGGTGCCACGCCCACGTCCGCGGGGTGGTCGCGCAGCAGCAGCCACACCAGCGGCACGACGGCCACGGCGGTCAGCGCCACCGTGACGGCCGCGGGGCGCCAGCCGTGGCCCTCGATGATCCAGGAGAGCAGCGGGAGGAAGACCAGCTGGCCGGACGCGCCCGCGGCGGTGAGGATGCCGGTGACCAGGCCGCGCCGCTGGACGAACCAGCGCCCGGTGACGGTGGCGGCGAAGGCCAGCGCCATGGAGCCGCTGCCCAGGCCGACGAGGACGCCCCAGTAGAGGATCAGCTGCCAGGAGGCGGTCATCACCACGGTGAGCCCGGCGCCGGCCGCGATCACGGCGAGCGCCGCGGCGACGACCCGGCGGATGCCGAACCGGTCCATGAGTGCGGCGGCGAACGGGGCGGTGAGCCCGTACAGCGCGAGGTTGACGGAGACCGCGAACCCGATGGTGCCGCGCGACCAGCTGAACTCCTCGTGCAGCGGCTCGATGAGCAGGCCCGGCAACGAGGCGAAGCCGGCGGCACCGATGAGGGTGAGGAAGGTGACCGCGGCGACGGACCACGCGCGGTGCGGGCGGCGGCGCGGGCCGCGGCGCCTCTCGGGCGGCGCCGCGGACATCACCGGAGTCGGCTCCGGCGGGGCGGAAGGCTGAGGTGTCTGGGTCACCCCCTCAGCCTCGGGCAGCGCACCGCCGCCTTCGAGTGGCCGGATGGCCATGATTCCTCAGGATCGGGCCACCCCTCCCGGCTCCAACCCCTCCCGGCTCCAACCCC
>NZ_NHSG01000182.1:0-36484 GCF_020024005.1 Streptomyces purpurogeneiscleroticus | reverse complement strand
CCTTGGGCGCGGCGCCCCGGTTCTCCGCCACCCCGGCGACCGCCCCCGGCGCCGCGCCCAAGGCGGGCGAGGACACCCGGGGCGTGCTGGCCGGCGTCGGCCTGACGGCTGCTCAGCTCGACAGCCTGACCGCGCGAGGAGTCATCGCATGACCCGTACGACCCTGGACTATCCGTCCGTCGACGCCGGTGCCGTCCTCGTCGGGGCCGCGCACCACTACCCGCACCGCGTCGCGGTGCGCGACGGCGAGCGGACCCTCACCTTCGCCGGTCTCCACGACCACGCGCTGCGCTTCGCCCGGGGACTGCGCGAGTACGGCATCGGGCCCGGCGACACCGTACTGCTGCTGCTCCCCAACACCCTGTGGTTCCCGGTCGCCTACTGGGGCACGCTGTACGCCGGTGCGGTGGTCAGCCCCGCCAACCCCGCGCAGCCCGCCGCGGCGCTCGCCGCCCAGATCGAGGACTCCGGGGCCCGCGCGGTCGTCGTCCCCGGTCCTGAAGCGACCGCACCGCCACCGCCGGGCGGGACCGTGGTGGCCGCCGAAGCGTTGTTGGGGTACGGCACCGCGGAGCGCGTCCCGCGCCGCCCGGACGACCTGGCGCACCTCTCCTACACGGGCGGGACGACGGGCCGTTCCAAGGCGGTGCGGGTGTTGCACCGCAATCTGGTCGCCAATGTCGCGCAGGTCAGCTGGGTCCGCGCGGCCGCCCGTACGGTGCTCGTCGACGGGGTGCTCGGCGCCGAGCAGGACAAGGAACGGGCCACGCCCTGGCACCGGCCGCCCGGGACCGGGGTCACGCTCGCGGTGGCACCGCTCTTCCACGCACTGGGGCTGGCGAGCATGGTCTCCAACACTCTGGTCGGCACCACCACCGTGCTCTCCGCCCGCTTCGACCCCGGACGCTTCCTCGCCGATGTGGACGAGCATCAGGCCACACTGCTCAACGGCTCCCCCACGATGTACCGGGCGCTGCTGGCCTCGCCGGCGGCCGCCGGGCAGCGGATGGAGTCCGTCTCCATCGTCAACTCCGGTGCCGCGCCCATCGATCCGGAGACCTGGCGGCGCCTGGCCGAGCTGTTCCCCAATGCCCGGATCACCGAGGGGTACGGCCTCACCGAGGCCACGGTGGCGCTGGTGCTGCACCCGCTGGACGCCGATGCGGGCATCCCGCCCGGCTCCGTCGGTCTCCCCCTGCCGGACACCGAACTGTCGATCCGCGACCTGACCGACCTGGAGCGTGAGCTGCCGGCCGGCGAGACCGGTGAAGTATGGGCGCGGGGCCCGCAGATCACCGACGGCTACCACGGCCGGGCCGACCTGACAGCAGATCAGTTCCGCGACGGCTGGCTGCGCACCGGCGACATCGGCCACCTGGACGACCGGGGCCACCTCTTCCTTTCCGGCCGGGCGAAGGACATGCTGATCTACAAGGGCTACAACGTGTACCCCTTGCATCTGGAGGACATCCTCGCCGGTCACCCCGCGGTCGCCGCCGCGTCGGTGATCGGTGTACCGCATCAGGACGCGGGCGAGATCCCCGCCGCCTATGTGGTGCCGCGCGACGGTGCCCCGGCCACCGCCGAGGAGCTGATGGCGTACGTGGCCGAGCGGGTCGCCCCGTACCAGCGGGTGCGTGAACTGCACTTCGTCCCGGCCCTCCCCGTTTCCGCGGCAGGCAAGATCCTCAAGAACGAGCTGCGCGCCCGGCACGCGGCAGCGGCGGGCCCGGCGGCCCAGGACACCCGGAGGCAGGCATGAGAATCGGCATGATGCTGAGCTACAGCGGCGGTTTCAAGGAGACCGTCGAGGTCCTCGGCGACTACGAGAAGGCCGGACTGGACATCGTCTTCGTCCCGGAGGCGTACTCCTACGACGCGATCAGCCAGCTCGGCTTCATCGCCGCGCGCACCGAGCGGCTGGAGATCGCCTCCGGCATCCTCCAGATCTACACCCGGACGCCCAGCCTGACCGCGATGACCGCGGCCGGTCTGGACTATGTCTCCGACGGCCGGTTCACGCTCGGGATCGGTGCCTCGGGGCCGCAGGTGATCGAGGGGTTCCACGGCCTGCCGTACGACGCTCCGCTGGCGCGCACCCGGGAGATCGTCGACATCTGCCGGCAGGTGTGGCGCCGCGAGAAGGTCGTCCACGAAGGCAAGCACTATCAGATCCCGCTCCCGGCCGAGCGGGGCACGGGACTGGGCAAGCCGCTCAAGCTCATCAACCATCCGGTGCGCGACCGGATCCCGGTCGTCCTCGCCGCGATCGGGCCGAAGAACGTGGCGCTGACCGCCGAGATCGCCGAGGGCTGGCTGCCCATCTTCTTCCACCCGGAGAAGGCGGGCGAGGTCTGGGGGCCGTCGCTGGCCGAGGGCGCGGCCCGGCGCGACCCGGCGCTCGGGCCGCTGGACATCGTGGCGCAGGCGCCGCTGGCCATCGGCGAGGACGTCGACGACCTGATTGATCTTGCCCGTCCCCAACTCGCGCTGTACATCGGCGGGATGGGCGCGCGTGGCAAGAACTTCTACAACAATCTCGCGCGCCGTTACGGCTACGAGGCCGAGGCGACCAAGATCCAGGATCTCTATCTGGCCGGCCGCAAGGAGGAGGCCGCGGCCGCGGTACCCGCCGATCTGCTGCGGGACATCTCGCTGATCGGCCCCGCCTCCTACATCGCCGAACGCCTCGCCGCGTACCGGGCCGCCGGCGTCACCACCCTCAAGGTCAACCCGGTATCGCCCGACCCGGCGCGTCGCCTGGCCGACCTGGAGCAGCTGAAGGACATGACGCGATGACCCGCGACGAACCCGTACTGCTGACCGACCGCGCCGGTGGCGTACTGACGCTGACCCTGAACCGTCCGCGCCGCAAGAACGCCATCAACGACGAGCTGTGGAACGCGCTGGGCGAGGCGCTGACCGCGGCGGGCAACGACCCGGAAGTACGGGCGGTCGTGCTGGCCGGGGCCGGCGGGGCGTTCTGCGCCGGGGCCGATCTCTCGGGCCGGCGCGCCGAAGCGCATCCGCTGTCCCGGATGCACCGAATCAACGAGATCGCGCTGCGGCTGCACGAGCTGCCCGTACCGACCGTGGCCAAGGTCGACGGCGTGGCAGTCGGCGCGGGCTGGAACCTCGCCCTGGGTTGCGACTTCGTGGTCGCCACCGCACGGTCCCGGTTCTCCCAGATCTTCGCGCGCCGCGGTCTGTCGCTGGACTTCGGCGGCTCCTGGCTGCTGCCCAGGCTGGTGGGGCTGCAGCAGGCCAAGCGGCTGGCGCTGCTGGCCGAGATGATCGAAGCGGACGAGGCGCACCGGCTGGGCCTGGTGACCTGGCTGGTCGAGCCGGAGGAGCTGGACAAGTTCGTCACCGGCCTCGGCGAGCGGCTGGCCGCCGGGCCGCCGGTGGCGCTGGCGCAGAACAAGGCGCTGCTCAATGAGGGGGCCGACCGGACGATGCGGGACGCGCTGGCGAGCGAGGCACGCGCCCAGACGGTCAACTTCGCGACCGCGGACGCGCCGGCGGCCATCGCGGCCTTCAACGAGAAGCGGGAACCGGAGTTCACGGGAGAGTGGGCCGTCAAATGACCGACAACACCCGGATCGACAACGACCGGATCGACAACGCCCGGGCCGACTACGAGCAGATCCGCTACGAGGTCGCCGACGGCATCGCCACGATCACACTGCACCGCCCGGAACGGCTCAACGCCTTCACCACCACGATGGCCGCCGAGCTGATCGCCGCGCTGGACGCCACCGACGCCGACGACTCCGTACGGGCAGTGGTACTCACCGGCGCCGGGCGGGGCTTCTGCGCGGGCGCCGATCTGCAGGGCGGTGCCGCTACCTTCGACCACCGAGACCCCCAACGGGCCGCGGAGCGCGCCGACTTCGGTACCGTCGGCGGAGCGCCGCGCGATGGCGGCGGCTGCGTGTCGCTGCGGATCGCGGCCTCGCTCAAGCCGGTGATCGTGGCCTTCAACGGGCCCGCGGTCGGTGTCGGCGCCACGATGACACTGCCGGCGGACATCCGGATCGCCTCGGAATCGGCCCGGTTCGGGTTCGTCTTCACCCGCCGCGGCATCGTGCCGGAGGCCGCTTCCAGCTGGTTCCTGCCCCGGATCGTCGGAATCTCGCAGGCGATGGAGTGGGTGGCGACCGGGCGTGTCTTCGACGCCTCGGAGGCCCTCTCCGGCCGGCTCGTCTCGCGGGTCGTACCGGATGCCGAGCTGCTGCCGACCGCGTACGGGATCGCCGCCGAGATCGCGGAGAACACCTCCGCCGTATCGGTCGCGCTGGCCCGGCAACTGCTGTGGTCGATGCTCGGCGCGTCGACGCCGTGGGAGGCGCACCGGCTGGACTCGCGGGCGATGAACCGGCTCGGTCAGAGCCCGGACGCGGCCGAGGGCGTCACCTCGTTCCTGGAGAAGCGCCCGCCGAAGTTCCCCGCCCGCATCGCCGACCACCTCGACGTCGTACCGCCGTGGCCCGTGCGCCCCGAGGAGATGTCGTGAGTTGCGGCTGCTGAGGGTCGTCAGGCGGGGTGGCGCGGGCGTCGCCCCGCCGGGCGGTACTCCACGAGCACGAGCGCCAGCTCCACATAGCGCTCGGCCAGCTCCTCCACGCTCAGTTCGCCGCCCTCGCGGTACCACTGGGCGATCGCGTTGCACATCGCGATCACCCCGCGCCGCGCGTCCTCGGGGTGCGGGGTGCGGAAGACACCCTGGTCCACCCCGTCCTCGACGATCTGCTGGAACATCCGGGAGCCGTCGAACTGGCGGCGCTGGAAGTCCTCCAGCTGCGCCTCGGACATGCTGCGCCACTCGGTGAGCGTCAGGCTGCTCTCCAGCCGGTACTCCGCGCGGTACCGCACGGTGGCCCGCACCAGGGCGGCCAGCCGCTCCCCCGGGTCGTCGCCGGCCGCTTCCAGCTCCTTGCGGCAGGATTCGAAGTACGCCTGGCCGCTGTCGTTCACCAGCGCGTGCAGCAGCTCCTGCTTGCCGGTGTAGTAGTGGTACATCGCCGACAGGCTCACACCGGCCCGGCGGGCGATGTCCCGGATGGACGCGGCGGCGTACCCGCGCTCCGCGAACTCGTGCCGGGCGGCCTCCAGAATGGCCTGCTGGCCTGCACCTCGCACCGGTGCCCTCCTTACGCCTGAACGAACGTCGGTCAGTCTACGCGTCCATGCCCCCGCCGAGGTCTCCTCGCCGCGGGGCGACAAGGGCCCGCCCCTGATGCAACGTCAGACAAAGCCGAGTTCCCGTACCGCCTCGAAGGCGATCTCGCCCTGCTGGACCCCCTGCTGCGCCCGGAGCTCGGCCGCGTAACCGTCGTCGGCCATCACCCCCGCCAGGTACCGTGCGCGCACACCGGCGCCGATGCACGCCGAGCGCCAGCGGGCGAAGGCGACGTAGTACTCGATGCCGGAGACCTCGCGGCCGGAGAGGCGTGCGTAGCGGTCGATCAGCTCGGCGCGGGTGGGGAATCCCGGTGCCGCGCTGGGGCCCGGGGTGGTCGGCGGGACCTTGTCACCCGGCTCCTCCCAGGTGGAGAGGAGCCAGCCCAGGTCGGCGAGCGGGTCCCCCAGGGTGGCCAGCTCCCAGTCGAAGACGGCGAGCACGGTGCCGTCCGCCGCGAAGGACAGGTTGCCCGGCCGGTAGTCGCCGTGCACGATCCCGCCGTGCTGCGCGGGTACGTGCGCGAGGAGCGCGTCGTGCACCTCGTCGAGCAGGGCCAGATCGGGCGCCCCGGACTGGTGGACCTGCCGTTGCCACCGGCGCAGCTGGCGCTCGACATAGCCGTCGCGCCGCGCGATGCCGCCGAGTCCGACCTCGTCGGGGCCGACGCGGTGCAGGGCGGCCAGCACCTCGACGACCTCTTCGCCCGCCCGCCGGCGGACCTGCGGCGACCAGGCCCGTACGGCTTCCTGGTCGGCCGGCACCACTCCGTCGACGAAGGCCATGACATAGAACTCGGCTCCGGTGACCGCCGGGTCGTCGCAGTACGCGAGGGGTTCCGGCACGGGCATGCCCGCGGGTGCGAGTGCGGTGAGGAACCGCCACTCCCGGCTCATGTCGTGGGCGGTGCCGAGCACCCCGCCCGTCGGCGGGCGCCGCAGGGCACGCACGGTCCCCGCGCCATCGGTGACGCGGTAGGTGAGGTTGGAGCGGCCGCCGGAGACCGGCGAGAAGGTGAACGGCGGGGTCGCCCCCGGCACATGGGCGGCCAGCCACCGGCTCACCGCGGCCGGGGCGATACCCGCCGGATCGGTCGCGCTCATCCGGGAGCCTGCGCGTACCGCGCCTTGAGCTTGCCCTTGACCAGCTTGCCGGTCGGGGTGCGCGGCAGTTCGTCGACGAAGTCGACACTGCGCGGCGCCTTGTAGTGGGCGATGCGGGACCGTACGTAGTCGATCAGTCGGCGCTCCAGTTCCGGGCCTGGACGGGCGTCCGGCGACGGCTGGACGACCGCCTTGACCGCCTCCCCCATCTCCTCGTCCGGTACGCCGATCACGGCGACGTCCGCGATGTCGGGATGCAGCGCGAGGGCGGCCTCCACCTCCTGCGGATAGATGTTCACCCCACCCGAGATGATCATAAATGCCTTGCGGTCGGTGAGGAACAGATAGCCGTCCTCGTCGACATGGCCGATGTCGCCCGTGGTGGCCCAGCCCGGATGGTCCGGGTGGTGTGCTTCCCTGGTCTTCTCCGGGTCGCCCAGGTACTCGAACTGCGGCTCCTCGCGCGCGAAGTAAATGGTTCCGGTCCGGCCGGCGGGCAGCAGCCGGCCCTCGTCGTCGCAGACGCGCACCTCGCCCAGCAGGGCCCGGCCCACCGAGCCCGGTTTGACCAGCCACTCCTCGGACTTGATGAGCGTCATGCCGACGCCCTCGGTCGAGGCGTAGTACTCGTACAGGATCGGCCCCCACCAGTCGATCATCGCGCGCTTGACGTCCGGCGGGCACGGCGCGGCGGCGTGCACCGCCACTCGGTGAGTGGACAGGTCGTACGAGGTGCGGGCCTTCTCCGGCAGCCGCAGCATCCGGAGGAACATGGTCGGCACCCACTGGCTGTGCGTCACGCGGTAACGCTCGACCGCCCGGAGCGCGCCCTCGGTGTCGAAGCGCTCCATCATCACCACGGTGCCGCCGAGCGCGTGCACCGACGCGCCCCACCGGAGCGGGGCCGCGTGGTACACCGGCGCCGGGGACAGATAGACCGTGTCCCGGTCGAAGCCGTACACCGCCTGCAGGATCTCGACGAGCGTGTCTCCGGGCTCCCCCACCTGCCGGTCCGGAAGCTCGGGGCGGATGCCCTTGGGCCGGCCGGTGGTGCCGGAGGAGTAGAGCAGATCGGCGCCCCTGGGCTGGTCGGCGGCCGGCTGGGGCGACGCGGCGGCCAGCGCGGTCCCGTACTCCTCGTACCCCTCGACCGGGCCGCCGTAGGCCAGCCGGACCCGGACCGCGGGCGTCCCGGCCCGCAGTTCCGCCGCGAGCCCGGCCAGCGTGTGCGACACCACGAGTGCGGAGGCTGCGGAGTCATTCACGATGTAGGCCACTTCGGACGCGCTGAGGTGGTTGTTGACGAGGGTGATGTACAGACCGGAGCGGACCGCCGCCCAGTACACCTCGTACGCGTGGATCGAGTTGTCGGTGAGCAGCGCGACCACATCGCCCCGGCGCAGGCCCGCCGCGCGCAGCACATGGGCCAGCCGGATGGAGCGTTCGTCCAGCTCCGCGTAGGTCAGCCGGTCGCCGGACGCGGCCATGATGACGGCGGGACGGTGCGGGTCACTCACTGCATGGGCACCTGGATACATGGAATCCCCATCCCTTCCCGGTCGTTCAGCGGAGGCCCTTCGGGGCCGGGATCCGGTTCGTTCCGCGCAGGCGGGCCGCGTCCCGTTCGGGGTTGACGCCGAGGAGCGCCGCGAGCCCGCCCACGAACACCATGGCCCCGAAGATCTGGAAGGCCAATCCGTAGCCGGCGGCGGGGTTGGATGCCTGGTCGACTATCCAGCCGGTGAGGTACGGGCCGTAGACACCGCCGAGGGACATCAGGGCCATGAAGATGCCGAGCGTACTGGCGAGTTGACGCGGCGGAACGATCTCCGCCAGGCCGGCGTTGAACAGCGGGAAGATGCTGGCGCCGAACGCGTAGCCGATCGAGACGACGGCCACCGCGGCGGCCGGTGTGCCGATGCTCGGCAGCAGTGCCATCGTGGCGCCGCACACGAGCAGGGCCACCGAGGGGACGACGCCCCGCAGAATGCGCGAGGTGGCGCCGCGCCCGATCAGCCGGTCGCCGATCCAGGAGAGCCCGAACATGACCACGATCGACGCGATGCTCGGGAAGCCGAACATGGTGCCGGCCTGCACGCGGCTGTAGCCCAGGCCCATTTCGAAGTACGACGGCAGCCAGGTCAGCACCACGGTCACCAGGGCGTACATCGACATCACCGCGAGCGCGGCGCCGAGGAACGTGGGCGACAGGAGCACCTTGGCCCACGGGACGGCGGGCTCATCGGCGGCCCCGGTCGCCTTGGCGGCCTTGTCCTCGCCGTACGGGCCGGGCGTCCAGGTCGGGAGCCAGACCACCAGCCAGACCAGGCCCGCGGCCGCGAGGATCACGAAGGCGGTGCGCCACCCGTAGGCGGCGACCACGACCGCCAGTGCGGGGGCGACCGCGATCTTGGCGATCGAGGCGCACGCCGTGATGCAGGCCGAGGGAAGGCCGCGCTTCTCGCGCGGGTGCCAGGAGTAGAGCGCCGTGTGGATGATCGGGCCCGACGGTCCTTCCAGGAAGCCGAGCAGCATCCGGCTCAGCAGCAGGACGGTGAAGGTGGCGGAGACGACCAGCGGGAGCATGGCGACCGACCAGCCGACCGCGAGGAGCGCGAGCGACCACTTCAGAGCCGTCCAGCGGTTGAGCAGGCCCGCGACGAGATTGCCGACGGTGAAGGTCAGGAAGAACGAGCTGCCGATCAGACCGATCTGCGAGGAGTTGAGGTGCAGCTCCTCGGCGAGCGGCTGGGCCACCAGGCCGAACACGGCCTTGTCGGCCCAGTTCACGATGTAGAGCAGCATCAGCAGCCCGGTGAAACCCCAGGCTTTCGCCCGGGATTCACCGGCGGACGGGGCCGGGGCGGCGCGGGTACCGGGCACTTCGGTTGTCGGCACGGGTGTCTCCTTTGGGGAGGGGTACGCGGCACGCCTCGTCGGCGGGGGTCCGCGGCATCGGCACAGCGGGTTTCGGTGCGGCTGCCGTCGCAGAGACTTGGCGACGGTCCGGGCGAGAGGAGACCAGACGAACGATCGCTAAGGTAATCGGCGACACAGGGCCTGTCCACGTCCCGGACACGATGTGTCGAGTCGTTACCGGCCTCCCCGATCCCGGGCGCTCCGGCTTGTCGATTCCGGTGCGAGGTACGGAATCCGGTGCGAGGTACAGGAAGGGCGCGAGACCCCTCGACAGTAAATTAACGACCGCTTAGTATCCGAGGCCGAGCCGTGTTGAGACCAGAGAGAGGCCGACCATGAACGGCGCGCAGTCGCTGATCCGCACTCTCGTCCGGGCCGGCGTGGACGTGTGTTTCGCCAACCCCGGCACCTCGGAGATGCACTTCGTCGCCGCGCTCGACGCCGTGCCCGAGATGCGCGGCGTGCTCGGCCTGTTCGAGGGTGTGGTCACCGGAGCCGCCGACGGCTACGCGCGGATCGCCGACAAACCGGCGGCCACGCTGCTGCATCTGGGCCCCGGCCTCGGCAACGGCCTGGCCAATCTCCACAACGGCCGCCGCGCCCACACCCCGATCGTCAACGTGGTGGGTGACCACGCGACGTACCACAAGAAGTACGACGCGCCCCTGGAGTCGGACATCGAGCCGGTGGCCGGGTCGGTGAGCGGCTGGGTCCGGCGGTGCGACCGGGTCGCCGACGTCGGAGCCGACGCGGCAGCGACGGTGGCCGCGTCGATGGAACCGCCGGGGCAGGTCGCCACGCTCATCCTGCCCGCCGACGCCTCGTGGGGCGAGGGCGGCGCGGTGGCCGAACCACTGCCCGTACGTACCCCTGCGGCACCCGATCCCCAGGCCGTGTCGGCCGTCGCCGACGTGCTGCGCAGCGGCGAACCCGTCGCGCTGCTGATCGGCGGCCGGGCGTGCCGGGCGGCCGGGCTCCGCGCGACGAGCCGGATCGCCCACGCCACCGGCGCGCGGGCGTTCGTGGAGACCTTCCCCGCGCGGCTGGAGCGCGGCGCGGGCCTGCCCGCCATCGAGCGGCTCGGTTACTTCGCCGAGCAGGCCGCCAAGCAACTGGACGGCGTCACGCATCTGATCGTCGCGGGGACCGGCTCTCCCGTGTCGTTCTTCGCCTACCCGGACCGGCCGAGCGACCTGGCGCCCGAGGGAGCCCGCGTTCACACCCTCGCCGGCCAGGGCGAGGACGCGGTCGCCGCGCTGGAGGCGCTGGCCGAGCAAGTGGCCGCCGACACGGCACCGACGGTGGCGGAACCCGCCCGGCCGGCACTGCCGAGCGGCCCCCTCACCAGGAAGAACTGGGCCGATGTCGTCGGCGCGCTGCTCCCGGACGGCGCGATCATCGCCGATGAGGCGAACACCTCGGGAGCGTCCCTGCCGCAGGCCACGGCCGGTGCGCCCCGGCACGACGTACTGACCCTGACCGGCGGTGCGATCGGCCAGGGCCTGCCGGTCGCCACCGGAGCGGCCATCGCGGCACCGGATCGCCCAGTGATCAGCCTGGAGGCCGACGGCAGCGCGATGTACACCATTTCGGCGCTGTGGACGCAGGCCCGCGAGAACCTCGACGTCACCACGGTGATCCTCAACAACAACGCCTACGCTGTACTCCGCCTGGAAATGCAACGCGTCGGCGCCGACCTGTCGGGCCCGGCCGCGAAGACACTCCTCGACCTCTCCTCCCCCGCACTGGACTTCGTCCGGCTCGCCGAGGGCATGGGCGTCCCGGCATCCCGCGCCACCACCTGCGAAGAACTCACCGACCAGCTCCGCCGCGCCCTGGCGGAACCGGGACCGCACCTGATCGAGGCGATGGTCCCGGCGGCGCTGTAGCCCCACCGACCCCGCACCCGGGCTACTTTGGTTCCGGCCACGGTGCGAACGGACGGGCGGGAGGCTGGACACAGGGTGCGCTACTACCTCTACTTGTCCGATGCGAAGCTGGACATGCTCTTCGAGCAGATTCCGCAGAAGCTCCTCCCCCGGCTGGTGACGGAGGCCAAGGTCGACCTGAAGGTCGTCAGCTGAACGACATCCCGTTCAAACACGACGGCTCGGTCTGCGGCGTGTACGAACTCCCCGTCACGTGGTAGCCGCCTTTGTCAGGTGACCCACCGTCACCGAGCTCTCCCCCTCCTCTCACTCCTCACTCCCCACTCCGGAGGAATCCGACCCCATGAACATCCACCTCGACCAGGACAAGTGCGTCGCCTCCGGCCAGGCAATGGTCTGCCCCGCCCTCGCCATCCACCTCACCGAAGCCACGGCGGAGGACTGAAGTCGGCCACGGACGGAGGGTCAGTCCGCCTTCGGCAGCTGGGCGAGGAAGTCCAGGAGTGCCGCGTTGACTTCTTCGGGACGTTCCTGCTGGGTCCAGTGGCCGCAGCCGGGGAGCGTCACACTGCGGTGGAGCTTCGGTGCGATCGTGTCGAGGGAGTCGATGATCCGGTCGATGCCGTGCAGCGAGGTGACCATGTCGCGGTCGCCGACGACGTACAGCGCCGGAACGTCGATGCCGCGGCCGCGGAAGGCGGTCAGGAGTGCGTTGTTGCGCTCGATGTTGCGGTACCAGTTGAGGGGGCCAGTGAAGGCACGGTCCCCGTGGCGAGCGTAGTCGTCGGCGAAGGCGTCGATGTCGTCGGGGGTGAGCCAAGCGGGCAGCTCCGGGTCCGGTCCGGCGCCGAGCAGCGGGGCGCCTTCGGGCACGATCCAGGGGCGCGGCCGGGTGTTCGCCGGGTTGTCGCCCGAACCGTTGAACAGCATGCGGCGGAAGGTCGAGGGGAGGTCCCGCGCCAACTCGGCGTCGGCAACGCCCGGTTGCTGGAAGTAGTTCTGGTAGTAACGGTCGCCGTACTGCTGCCGGGTGACCGACGGCGGGGCCATGCCGGCGGGCAGTACCGGCGGGACGCTGAGCCCGGCGACGGCCCGTACGACGTCCGGGCGGAGCATGGCCGTCGTCCAGGCGACCGGCGCGCCCCAGTCGTGGCCGACGACCACGGCCTGCTCCTCGCCGAGCGCGTGGATCAGGGCGATCACATCGCCGGTGAGGTGCAGCAGGCTGTACGCGTCGGCATCGGCGGGCTGCTCACTGCGGGCGTAGCCGCGCTGGTCGGGCGCCACCACCCGGTACCCGGCTTCCGCCAGCGGCGCGAACTGGTGCCGCCAGGAGTACCAGCTCTCCGGAAAGCCGTGCAGCAGCACGACGAGGGGGCCCTCGCCCTGCTCGGCGATATGCAGTGTGACTCCGTTGACTTCAATGGAGCTGTGCTTGATCCCGGCGTGCTCGGCAGCCACGGTCTCTCCTGACGTGCGTCTGGACGGACAGTACGGTCCGGGTGGATCCCGGATCCCGCGAGTAAAACATCCGTCCAGGTCAGGAACGCGTCGGGGTGTGCTGCACGGCGCCCGCCCGGCGCGCTTCCATGCAGCTCTCCAGGTGATCGATGAGGTCATCGGCCGGCCCGAGATCCGTGCTGCGGTCGGTGATCACCGTACGGCCGGCGTGCGCCAGCCGGTACTCGAAGCGGTCACGGGAGCCCTCATCGATACTGCGGGCGGGAAGGCCGGCGAAGTCGACCGCGCCCAGCAGCGAGCCGAGCTTCTCACGCTCGTCACCCGACAGCTCCCGGCCCGCATGCCTGCCCTCACGGTCGATGAGGGTCACCGCCCCTCCGGGCCCCACCTCGATGCCGCGCTGCACCCCCGCAATGCCACCACTGACGTGCAGACTCACCTCTTGAGAAGCCGCGACGGACTCCCCACAACCGACCAACAGCAGCACACTCGTGACAAGGCCGAGAAAACGTCCGACGCGCGTTGCCATGCTTCCGCTCCTCCGGCTCGGGCTGCGGCCACTTTACTGAGGAGACGGCCTTACTGGTGCGACCGGCGCCGCGAGCCGGGTCAGGCGGATCGCCAGCGGTTGCGGCCGTCGGAGCCGGGGCCGCAGACCATGGGCGTGCCCGCCGAGGTGACACCGGTCGCGCCGGCCGGGGCGCAGAAAGAGCCGGGGTGAACGGTGAGTCCACCGCCGCCGGTACTGCCACCGGTCGAGGACGACCCGCCGCTGCTGGTTCCACCAGTACTGCTGGATCCACCGCCACTGCTGGACGACCCTCCCGACGCACTGCTGCCGTTGCCGCCGCTGCCGCCCCCGCTGGTGGTGTTGCGGTCGTCAGTCGAGTCCCGGTAGTCCGGACGGCCGTCATCGTCCTTGTCGCTCAGGTACAAGTCGTCCGTGGAACAGCCGGCCTTCGGATGGACCAGTTCGAGCGTGACGTCGGCGGTGATGTCCTCGCCTTCCGCGGGGTCCTGCGTGCACACCCGCCAGGAGTCGTACGCGCCGTCCGGCAGGTCGTCGTTGACGTAGTACGCCTCCGCCTGGATCGCGTCCTCGTCGACTCCGATGCCCGTCAGGGTTTCCACGGCGGCCTGCCACGTCTTGCCGTGCAGCTCGGGCATCGTGGGCCAGGGGATCTCTTCGCCGTCCTTCTTGGGGCAGGTCTCACCGTCCTTGACCGCAGCGAAATCGATCAGTCGGCGACTGTCGTCGTGGTCGGACTGCTGGAAGCACACGAGCCAACCGGACCGCGCGATGATCGCCCGGCCTTCGGCGGAGGCGTCGTGATGGCTGACGGTGTAGCCGGCAGCGCGGGCCTTCCCCTCCGCCTCGTCGAGTAGTTCGCCGATGTAGTCCGGCGCCTTCCGCTCCGGCGTCCTGCTCGGGGATGCCTTCGGGCTCGCCGTGCGTGACTCGGTCGCAACCTGCTGCGTTTCCCCCTTCCCCGTGTCGTCGAGCTGCCCGCCCAGGCCCGCGCCGATCGTCAGCAGGATGAACGCCCCGAAGCTCGCGCCCAGCCTGGCGAACCAGCGCCACGGCGGCAGAACCCACAACAGCACGATGGCGACGATCAGCGCGAGGAATCCGAGGGGGAAATGGAACGCGCCGATGAGAGCGACAAGAACGAGCAGGCCCAGCGCAGCGGGGGTGGTCTTCCACCACGGTCGTGCCGGGGGCGTCTGCCGGGTCGGGGGACTG
The DNA here is from genome assembly GCF_020024005.1 of Streptomyces purpurogeneiscleroticus. Taxonomy (NCBI): domain Bacteria; kingdom Bacillati; phylum Actinomycetota; class Actinomycetes; order Kitasatosporales; family Streptomycetaceae; genus Streptomyces; species Streptomyces purpurogeneiscleroticus. The sequence goes on along the minus strand of NZ_NHSG01000182.1, from coordinate 22,186 downwards.
TACGGGTTCACGTGGCGACTTTCCTTGTCTAACAGCGCAAAGGCTGGACCCACGCTCGCCGTATGGAAGGCGAGCTTCTTCCACCCATGGGCAGAAGTCGTCTGATATTACCGGCTCTTACAGAATAAGTGGAAGTATGGATCCCATAACGAGAAGGCGGTTGCCCCCACCACGGCGATCATGCTCTCGAGGTGGGTGTGGGCGGCGCGTTCGACCGCCTGCTGACCGGAGATGCCCCGGATCCGCGTGTGGAGCTCGTGGTTGCGCTCGGAGTGCGTGAGCGGACGTCGGCCGCCACCGCCTTCTCTCCGGCACCCGGACAGGCTGCGTTCGGCGTCTGCCCTCCCTGAGTGAGCGCCTGCCGACCGTAAATCTGTGCAACAGAAACTGTCACCGATCTCGTTTACTTGATTGACGGCATGTCATGACACGGCGTCGTGCCGGCCATCCCGAGAGCGCTCTCACCCGCGTATTGACAGGGACGCGTCAGCGGCGATTCACTTCGCGGAGGCAGCAGGTCCGGACCAATTGAGGCGGGTCATATGTCCCTTCGTAAGTCCTGCAATGTGTCCTCCGGGGAGCGGCGGCGCGTGCTGCACGGCGTCGCTCTGGCTACCGCGGCGGTCAGCGTCGCGCTGAGCTGGGGCCCCGGCTCCGCCGCCGCGGCGCCCCCGCCGGAGGAACCCAATGCGGCGATACGCGCCGTGACGTTCGAGGACACCTTCGACGGTCCCGCCGGGTCGGCGGTCGACGGCGGCAAGTGGCAGACCGAGACCGGCGACAACGTCAACAACCACGAGCGGCAGTACTACACGGCGGGCAATGCCAACGCCGCACTGAACGGCCAGGGCCAGCTGGTCATCACCGCACGCCGCGAGAACCCGAACAACTACCAGTGCTGGTACGGGCGTTGCGAGTACACCTCGGCACGGCTGAACACCGCGGGCCGCTTCACCTCGACCTACGGTCACGTCGAGGCACGGATCAAGGTGCCGCGCGGCCAGGGCATGTGGCCCGCGTTCTGGATGCTCGGCGACGACATCGGCCAGGTCGGCTGGCCGAACAGCGGTGAGATCGACATCATGGAGAACGTCGGCTTCGAGCCGGGTACGGTGCACGGCACGCTCCACGGCCCCGGATACTCGGGCAGCGGCGGCATCGGCGCGGCGTACTCCCTCCCGAACGGGCAGGCATTCGCCGATGACTTCCACACCTTCGCCATCGACTGGGCGCCGGATTCCATCACCTGGTCCGTGGACGGCACCGTCTACCAGCGGCGCACGCCCGCCGACCTCGGTGGCAAGACCTGGGTGTTCAACAAGCCCTTCTTCCTCATCCTCAACCTGGCCGTCGGCGGCTACTGGCCCGGCGACCCCGACGGTTCGACGTCCTTCCCCCAGCAGCTCGTCGTCGACCACGTCCGCGTCACCACCTCGGACACGGCTTAGGGCTCACTCGTCGCCGAGTTCCAGATCTTGGCTGACCACTCCGTGGCCGGTCACGGTCAGCGGGGCGGCGGTCGGTGGGTGGCCGCCGGCTATCAGGGTGTACTCGCCGGGGTGCAGGTCTTTGAAGGCGTAGTTGCCGTCGTTGGCGGTGGTTGCGGTGCCTGCGACATTGCCTGCCGCGTCGATCAGTGTGACCCGTGCGCCGGCCAGCGGGCCGTGGTCCGCGCCGGTCCTGATCGTGCCCTGAATGTGGGTACTGGCGGCCGGGGCGGTGGCGTCGGCGAGGTGGATGTCGTGGGCGAGCGGGCCGTCGCCGATGAGCACGGTGGATGCCTGCGGCCGGTGCCCGTCGGCGGCGGCGATCAGTACGTAGCTGCCGGCGGCGGGTACAGCCATGTCGTATCCGCCGTCCGGCCCCACCGGCATCCGCCCCAACTGCCGCCCCTGCGGGGAGATCAGGGTGACGACGGCGGTGCTCGCCGCGACGCCGTCGGCGTCCCGCACCACACCGTGCACCCGGCTTCCGGCAGTGGCGGTTTCCGCGGCCGCCTCCTGCAGGGAATTGGCCGTCTTCAGCGGCACTTCCCTGATGCAGAGCGCCAGCAGGAATGCCATGCAGGCGAACGGGGCGGCGTAGAGGAAGACATCGGCGATGCCGTGGCCGTAGCTGCTTTCGACGACCCCGCGAATGGGGGGAGGGAGCGTCTTCAGGTCGGGGATGTTGCCCCCGCCGTGCGCGTGCGGCATCGGGATGCCGAGCGAGGCGAAGCCGTCCTTCATGTACTGGCTGATCCGCGTGGAGAGCGCGGCGCCGAGTGCGGAGACGCCGATGGCGCCGCCGAGGGTGCGGAAGAAGGTGACGAGCGAACTGGCCGCGCCCAGATCCTTCGGGGCGACCTGGTTCTGTACCGCGAGTACCAGGTTCTGCTGCATCAGGCCGATGCCGATGCCGAGAGCGGTCATGTAGACGACGACCTGCCAGTACGGGGTGTCGTACCGCATCAGGCCCAGCGTGGCCGCGCCGCCGGTCAGGAAGAGCCCGCCGCCGACGAGGAATATCTTCCAGCGCCCGGTGCGGGTGATGATCCGGCCCGAGCCCATCGAGGCGACGAGCAGCCCCGCCACCATCGGGATGGTCGAGAAGCCCGACATGGTCGGGGTCTGGCCGCGGGAGAGCTGGAAGTACTGACTGAGGAAGACGGTGCCGGCGAACATGGCGACGCCGACGAAGATACTGGCGAGGGAGGTGAGTGTGATGGTCGCGTTGCGGAACAGCCGCAGCGGGATGATCGGTTCGCTCGCCCGGATCTCGACGAGGAGGAAGACCAGGCCGAGGACGACGGCTCCGGGCACCATCACATACGTCTGCCAGGACAGCCAGCCGTACGCGTCGCCGGCCAGCGTGACCCACACCATCAGCAGGCAGACCGCGGCGGTGACGAAGAAGGCGCCGAGCCAGTCGGCCTTCACCTGGCGCTTGACCACCGGCAGATGAATGGTCTTCTGGAGCACGACCATCGCGATCACGGCGAACGGCACGACCGCGTAGAAACACCAGCGCCAGCCGAGCCAGTCGGTGTCGGTGATGACACCGCCGATCAGCGGGCCGGACACGGTACCGACGGCGTACGTAGCGCCGAGGTAGCCGCTGTACCGGCCGCGCTCACGCGGCGACACCATGGCCGCCATGATCACCTGCGACAGCGCGGACAGCCCGCCCGCGCCGATGCCCTGCACCACGCGGCAGGCGATCAGCATCCCGGCGTTCTGCGAGAAGCCCGCGACGATCGAAGCGACGATGTAGAGCAACAACGCGAACTGGACCAGGAGCTTCTTGCTCACCAGGTCCGACATCTTGCCCCACAGCGGGGTGGTCGCCGTGACCGACAGCAGCGCCGCCGTGACGACCCAGGTGTACGCGCTCTGTCCGCCGCCGATGTCGGCGAGGACGGTCGGCAGCGCCGAGGAGACGATGGTGGAGGACAGCACCGCGACGAACATGCCGAGCATGAGCCCGGAAAGCGCCTCCATGATCTGCCGGTGGGACATGGCAGCGGCGTGCGCCCCCTGTCCCCCGGTCCGGGACCCGCCGTGCCGCGCATCTGCTGATGCTGTTGTCGCCCTCATGCCTTCCTCTTGCCGCCCCCAGTGCTAGTTGGAGGGTGCAACCATAATTCACTTGGTTGCTGCATTCAACTGAGGGGAGGGAGAGGGTTACGCAGGTCCCGGTTCAGAGGTGGCCGTGCGCAGCGAAGCTGCCAGCACGACGGTGGTGCCGCGGTCCCCGGGGCCGGGATGCACTTCGATGCGGTTGGTGAGCGCCTCGGCGATCAGCAGACCGTGGCCGCGCCTGTTCGCCGCCTGCTGCCGGGCGCCCGGCGTGCGCGACTCCGGGGACAGGGACTCCGGAGCGGGTACCACGGCGGAGGGGCCGGGGCCCGCGTCGACGACCTCGCACCGCACCTCGTCGTCCGCCGCGTCCACGGTCAGCCGCCCCGCGCCCCCGCCGTGCAGGACCGCGTTGGACATGGCCTCCAGCACCGCCTGCGCGAGGGCGTCCCGCACCGCGCCGGGCAGCCCGGCGCGGCGCAGCGTCGCGGCGAGTGTGATGCGTGCCAGGGGCAGGTCGGGGCCGGTGAAGTCCAGTTCCAGCAGCCGGTCCGTGCTCATGCCACGTCCTCCGCTTCCGCCGTGTCCCCCCTGTCCGCCGCGTTCGTCACGCGGAGCTCCAGCTGCGGTACGTCGTCGGAGCCGAGGCCGCGCAGGGCCGTCTCCAGCATCGGGTCACAGCGGACGACGGCCGTGTCCTCCCGCGGCAGCCCGGCGACGAGGCCGAGCAGCCGCCAGGCGCAGTGCGCCTCCATGTACGCCAGGTCGGTCAGGTCCAGCTGGTACCGGAAGGGACCCCGGCCCGGCCGCGGGAGCAGCGCCTCGCGGAGGGTCCTGGTGAACTTCTCGCGCGAGCCCAGCTCCGCAGAGCCGGCGATCCGCGCGCCGCCGCCCGGGAACCGGGTCACCTCCAGCGCGCCCAGGGTCTCCATGACCTGAAGCGGATGGACCCTGCGCGTCGCGGCCACCAGCTGGTCGCCGCACTGCTGCCGGTCGTACCAGCACAGCGCGGTGACGTACCCGTCGGCGAACAGCTCCGCCACGGACGCTTCGTAGTCGATCACCTCGGCGTCGGTCACGCCCGCACGCGGTGCCCAGGCCATGTCGCCTGCGCCCCGCAGCCGCGGGTAGCCGGCTTCCCGCGCCCGCTCGGCCTCGGCGGCGAAGCTCCGGATCTGGCGCTCCTTGGAGAAGCGGCCGTCCGGGAGGTAGACGGGTGTGTTGCGGTCGATCACGAACTGCCCGCTGCGCAGGGCCGCTTCCGTGTGCCCGGTGCCGCCGTCCACGCACGCGACGGCATCGTCGTCGTTCAGGTCGCTCGGGTCGAGCAGAAGCAGCACCTTCTCACCACGGGCCAGTCCGGTGCGGGTGAACGCGGCCAGCACCTGCCAGCGGTTTGCCCTGTCGGTGACGTCCATGCACGAGTGGTCGCCCGGCTGCAGCCGCTCTACGGGAATGATCCGGCCGGTCGTGCCTTGGTGTTCAGTCATCGGGCATCCTTCCCTGTCGTCGGCATGGCGCGCGTCGGCCGGTACGTCCCTCGCCCCGCTGCACCGGACATTAGAGAGAAGGCGCCTGCGGCACTCCTCGAAGCGCGGTGAATTCCCTCTTTTGGCTAGCACTTTGACAGCTGCTGCACTGCTTGTGACCGGACTCGATTGCCGAGTATCCACAGCGGGCGGGACGTCCCGCGACACCTAGGCATAACCCGTGCGTGCGGGGGCCGTTCGGTGCACAGTAGGGCCGACCGGAAGGACAACGATGCTCATGCATGTCTGCGCGCCCGCCGAACTCGGTCCGCCCACCGCCTACCTCAGTGCCACGATCGCCGCCGATGCCGAAGCGCTGGCGCGAACCCGGCGAGCCGTCCGCGGCTGGCTGGCCGCCGGCGGACTCTCCGAGGCGGCCGACAGCGCCGTACTCCTGATGAACGAGCTGGCCACGAACGTACAGCAGCACGCTCCCGGGCCGGCGCGGCTGCGGCTGTTCCTCCGCCCGGGACTGCTGCGCTGCGAAGTCCTCGACAGCCACCGGTCCCTCCCCGTGCTGGTGAACGCGGACACCGACGCGGAGCGGGGGCGCGGCCTGCATCTCGTGGACACGCTGGCCCTGTGCTGGGGCAGCGTCCCCGCGGGCCGCGGCAAGGCGGTCTGGTTCGAACTGCCGTTGCCGCGTGCCGCGCGGGAAGCGCCCACGCGGACCGGCTAGCAGCCGGTCCCGGCCGGTACCCGGGCCCGCAGCCGTACGTCGTGCAGGGAGCGGCCGATCTCGGCGGTGTACATGCCGGGAATCAGCCGCCAGTCGTACGCCTGCTCGTCCCAGATCTCGGTGGCGCGGCGGGGAACGGCGATGCGCACCTCGGCCGTTCCACCGGGAGCCGCCGCGACGGATGCGAAGCCGGCGAGGCGGCGGGCCGGGCGATCAGCAATGTCGGCGTCAGTGCCGGTGTCGGCATCGGCTTCCGGGGTGGCGAGGTAGACCTGGACCACCTCGCGGCCGGCGCGCTCGCCGGTGTTGCGCACGCGCACGGTGAGCGTGCCCAGTGCGTCCCCGTTCGCCGCGCCCCCGTCCGCCGCGCTCCCGTCCGCGGCGGGCTCGTACGTGGCCGTCTCGTACTCCCAGTCGGTGTAGCCGAGGCCGTGTCCGAAGCAGTACGCGGGCTCGGTGCCGGCCTGCTGCCAGGCGCGGTAGCCGATGAAGACCCCTTCTTCGTAAGGGAGTTCACCGTCGGTGGGGGTGACGCGGGTGACGGGCGCCTCGGCCAGCCGGGCGGGCCAGGTGGTGGGCAGCCGCCCACCCGGCTCCTCGGCGCCGAGGAGGACGTCCGCGAGGGCCGCGCCCGCCTCCTGGCCGGGGAACCAGCTCAGCAGTACCGCGGCCACGTCATTCCGCCACGGCAGCTCCACGGGAGAGCCGGAGTTGACGATCACCACGGTACGGGGGTTGACCGCGGCGACCCTCCGGACCAGCTCGTCCTGGCGGCCGGGGAGCCCGAGGTCCGTGCGGTCGAAGCCCTCGCTCTCCACCCGCTCGGTGGTGGCGACCACGACGACCGCGGTGTCGGCCGTGCGCGCGGCGGCCACGGCCTCCTCGATGAGCTCCTCGGCATCGCGCCGGGGCTCGCGGTGGGCGAGGGCGAAGCCGACGGCCTGGATCGGCGCGTCCGACATGTCGGGGACGGTGTGGCGGAGGGCGACCTCGACCGGCTCGCCCGCGGTGAGCTCCACCCGGCCGCGCTCCACGGGCGCGCCGAAGAACGCCTCGAACGGGTCGTCGTGGTCGGGGGCCTCGACGCCGTCGTGGAGCACACGGTCCCCGACGGTGAGTCGGAAGCCGCCGATGCCCTTGGTGCCGAAGCAGTGCGCACCGCTCTCGCGCGGGGTGAAGGTGCCGGTGATCTCGACGGTGTGCAGCTCCTCGTGGGTCACGCCGGCGGGCAGATCGTCCCCGTGCCACTGGACCGCGCCACTGGGCAGCGGGGTCTCCCCCAGCACCCGCCCGTCCCGGTCCCGGCAGACCGCCCGCAGCGTGAATCCCTCGCCCGCCGCGGCCAGTTCGTCACTCGGGTCGGCGCCGACGCAGTAGGTGAGGTCCCCTTCGGGGAGCGCGGCGCGCAGGCCGTCCAGCGGGGAGACGATGTGGTCGGGGAAGACCTGGGCCGAGCCGCCGCCGAGGACCCGGGCGTCGCGGGCCGCGGCGCCGATGAGGGCGACGGTGCCGGGCCGCGCGGGCCTGAGGGGCAGGGTGCCGTTCTCGTTGCGTACGAGGACGAAGGCCCGGCGGGCGATCTCGCGGGCAAGCGCTTCGCCGTCGATCGTGGCCGGGAGGTCGGCGGGGGCGACGGCGGGCGGCGCGCCGTCGAGGGCGCCGACGCGGGCGGCGAGCCGCAGGACGTTGCGTACCGCGTCGTCGACCAGGGACTCGTCCACTTCGCCCGCGCGGACGGCGGCGGCCAGCGCCGGGCCGTACACGGTCTTCGGGCCGGGCATGGCCACGTCGAGGCCGCCCTCGATCGCGCCCTTGGTGGAGCGGGCGGCCATCCAGTCGGAGACGAGGAAGCCGTCGAAGCCCCATTCGCCGCGCAGCACCTCGTTCTGGAGGTAGCGGTGTTCGGTCATGGTGGCGCCGTTGACGGAGTTGTAGGCGGCCATGATGCCCCAGGGGTGGGCGTTCTTGACGATCGTCTCGAACGGCGCGAGGTACAGCTCGCGCAGCGGCCGCGGGGCGACGGTGTTGTTGACGGTGAAGCGCTCGGTCTCGGCGTCGTTGGCGACGAAGTGCTTGACGGTGGTGCCGACGCCGCCCTCCTGCACTCCGGTGACGTATCCGGTGCCGATCGCGCCGGTGAGGTGCGGGTCCTCCGAGTAGCACTCGAAGTGGCGGCCGCCGAGCGGGGAGCGGTGCAGGTTGACGGTCGGGGCGAGGAGGACGTGCACGCCCTTGCGGCGGGCCTCCTGGGCGAGCAGGTGTCCGGCGCGGCGGGCCAGTTCGGGGTCCCAGGTCGCGGCGAGCGCGGTGGGACTGGGCAGGGCGACCGAGGGGTCGTCGGCGGTCCAGCGCACGCCGCGCACGCCGATGGGGCCGTCGGACATGACCAGGGACCGCAGGCCGATCTCCGGGAGCGCGGGCAGCGCCCACATGCTGCGGCCGGCCAGCAGCCGGGTCTTGGCGTCGAGGTCCAGCTTGCCGAGCGCGTCCTCGATGGTCGCGTCGTACGTGTGGTCCGAGGGCGTCATGCGTGACTCCTTGGTGCGAGGGGATGGCGTGACGGGTACGGGACGGTTCATCGCGCGCCCTTGATGCGGGAGACGAGTACCGAACCGACGAGCGCGGCGGCCGCGGCCACGCCGAAGAGCAGCGGGTAGTTCCCGCCCCCGCCGATCGCCAGGAGGAAGGGCGCGATCATCGGCATCAGGGACTGCGGCAGCGCGTTGGCGATGTTGACGACGCCGAGGTCCTTGGCGGCGTTGTCCGGGTCGGGCAGGACGTGGGTGATCAGCGCCATGTCGACGGCGTAGAAGAGCCCGCCGCCGACGCTCATGACGCACTGCGCGACGATGATCCAGGTGAGGTCCGGGGCGACGGCGAGCAGCGCGAGTCCGGCGGCGACGACGAGCCCGGAGCAGATGACGAAGGGCTTGCGGCGGCCGAAGTGGTCGGAGAGCCGGCCGCCGGCCGCGGCGGTGACCGACTGGACGGCGTAGCCCGCGGCGACCAGTACGGCGACCGTGCTCGCCGTGGCGGTGGCGCTCACGCCCATCCGGAAGGGCAGGTAGTAGGCCAGGTAGGTCATCGGCGCTACTGAACCGAACATGACAAGAAACTTGGTGAGCCAGGCCCAGCCGAAGTCCGGGCTGCGGCGCGGGTCGAAGACGAAGCTGCCGAGGAACTCCTTGACGGAGAACGGCTCGGGCGCGTCGGCGGGCGCGCGGTCGTCCAGCTTGTACACGAACCAGCCGACCAGTACGACGGTCAGGACGGCGGGCAGCAGGAACATCACGCGCGCGTCGGAGCTGAGCGCGGCGATGCCCGAGCCGGCCAGTACGGCGGCGGTGAGGCCGGTGCCGATGGCGCCGGAGGCGCTGCCGCGAGCGGCCGCGGGCACCTGGTCGGGGATGGTCGCCATGAGGGCCGCGTACACGGCGTTGAAGGAGGTCTGGACGAGGGCCCAGCCGATGACGAGGGCGGGGACGGCGGGAACGAAGGCGATCACCGTCAGACCCAGCAGGCCGCCGAGGAGGCCGCCGACGAGCCAGGGACGGCGCCGCCCGAAGCGGGAGCGGGTGCGGTCCGAGAGCCTGCCGAAGAGCGGGTTGGCGATCACCGCCATGACGGCGCCGACGCCGAGCACGAGGCCCAGTACCGATTCCTTGTTCCGTGGTGCGACGTCCGCGACGCGCAGCGCCATGGTGACGATGACGGGCGTCAGCAGGGCGCTGTAAAGGCCGAAGTTGGCGAGACCCAGCCGGAGTACGAAGCCCCGCGGGGCTCTTTCCGCGTCCGGGTCGGTGCTCGCGGACTCGGCGGACGTGGTGGCCGAAGCCGAAGCGGGGGCAGCTGCCTGATCCACTGCCGTACCTCCTCATTGAGGTGAAAAAGCGGCTCGGACAGGGAGGAATCACGCCATCAAGTGGCGGGCTCCCTGCGGTTCGCAGCATCGTGGCCCAGCCACCTGTAACGCGGTAGGCTTCGTAATATCTTCGTTACTTTTAAGGGGCCGGACCGTTTCGTCGTTTAGGCTCGGGCCCGTGGCAGCGAATGATCGGTCCGTGGCGAAGGAACGGGAAGCGCGGCGGGGGCGGGCCGTGCGCGGCGAGGACCGCCGCGCGGAGATCCTCCGGGCGGCGCTGGAGGTGATCGCCGAGCGCGGTTACCGGGGCGCCTCGCTGAACGCGGTCGCCGAGCGGGTCGGCATCACCCAGCAGGGCCTGCTGCACCACTTCCCCACCAAGGAGGCGCTGCTCGTCGCCGTGCTGGAGGCGCGGGACGCCTGGGACACCGGCGGCGGCTCCCCGCGGCACGGCGAGCCCTGGCCGCTGGACCTGTACGCCTCACTCGTCGAGTACAACGCCATGCGCCCGGGCATCGTGCAGACCTTCTCCGCGCTGCTCGGCGAGAGCGTGACCGGGGAGGAGCACCCCGCGCGTGAGTTCTTCGCCCACCGCTACGCCACCGTGCGCGAGTCGGTGACCGCCTCGCTGCGCGCCGAGTTCGGCGACCGGCTGCCCGGCGGCCGTACGCCGGAGGAGGCGGCGCCGCTGCTGATCGCGGTGATGGACGGGATGCAGTTCCAGTGGCTGCTGGACCCCGCGGCCGTGGACATGCCCGCCGCCTTCCGCACGCTGCTCCAGCTCCTGGGCCGGACCGAGCCCGCGGACTGAGGCCCGGCAGCGGTTCAGGTCCGGCGCCCCCGCCGCCCCAGCCACGTCTGGGCGACCACGACCACCGCGAGGAACGCGCCGCTGACGACCTGTTGGTAGGCGGAGTCCAGGGAGCCGATCTGGTTGATGACGTTCTGGATGACCTTCAGCAGGAGTACGCCCACCAGCGATCCGCTGAGGAAACCGGCACCGCCGGTCAGCAGCGTGCCGCCGATGACCACGGCGGAGATCGCCTCCAGCTCCATGCCGGAGCCGAGGATGGTGACGCCGGAGACCAGCCAGGCCGCGTTCAGTGCCCCGGCGAGCCCGGCGCACAGCCCGGACAGCGTGTACACGGTGATCTTCGTCCGGGCGACCGGCACGCCCATCAGCGCCGCCGCGTCCTCGTTGCCGCCGACCGCGTAGACGTACTGGCCGAAGCGGGTGCGGCGGAGCACCAGCGCGCCGGCCGCGAACAGCGTCAGCGCGATCCACACGGGCACGCCCACGCCCAGCAGCCGCCCCTGTCCGAGCGTCGCGAAGAACGTGCCCTTGTCGACGAGGTACGTCTGCGATCCCTCGTCCGTGACGGCGAGCAGCAGGCCACGCGCGCCCAGCATCGCGGCGAGCGTCACGATGAACGGGGCGAGCCGGGAGCGGGCGATCAGTACCCCGTTGAGCAGGCCGACGATGCCGCAGACGGCGAGCGGGAGCAGCAGCGCCACTGCCGTGCCGTACTGCGAGCCCCACGCCGCGAGCACGCCGCCGAGCGCGAACAGCGAGCCCACCGACAGGTCGATGCCGCCGGTGACGATGACGAACGTCATGCCGAGCGCCACGATCGCCAGGAACGCGGACGACAGGGCCATGTTCTGGAGGTTGTCGGCCGTCAGGAAGGGTTCGAAGGTGAGGGCCGCGGCGATCACCGCGAGTACCAACGTCACCAGCGCACCGTGCCGCTGGGCGAGCGCGCTCAGCCGCTCGGCGGGCCGCGGTGCGTCGACCGCCGCCTCCTCGGGCCCGGCCGACTGCGGTACCGGATCGCGGACATCGGCGGTGGTCATCGCTTCCCCCGTTCCCTGGCCGCGTAGACCGCGAGGACGATCACCACGGCCTGGGCGATCTGGGTCCAGGACGGCGGCAGGTCGTGCTTGATGAGTGTGGCGGTCAGCAGCTGGATCAGGACGGCGCCGGCGACCGTGCCGCCGATGCGTACCCGGCCGCCGCTGAGCGGAGTGCCGCCGACGACCACGGCGGTGATCGCGGACAGCTCCATCAGGGTGCCGAGCGAGGTGGGATCGCTGGCGGTGAGCCGCGCCGTGGCCAGGACGCCGGCGACCGCGGCGAGCGCTCCGGAGGCGGCGTAGACGAGGATCAGTACGCGGCGTACCGGCAGGCCCGCCAGGCGCGCGGCCGGGCGGCTGTCGCCGAGGGCGAGCAGCTGCCGGCCAAAGGTGGTCCGGCGGACCACGAAGGCGGTGAGCAGCGCGAGGCCCGCGGCGATCAGGACCAGGTAGGGGATGCCGAGTACGGCACCGGAGCCGAGGGCCGCCATGCCGGGGTCGTGCACCTGCTTGAGCTGGGGAAGCAGGACGAGCGCGAGCCCGCGGCCGGCCACCATCAGGGCCAGTGTGGCGACGATCGGCTGCACCCCGACGAAGGCGATGAGCGAGCCGTTCGCGAGGCCGACGACGATGCCGCCGGCCACCGCGACGAGCAGCGCGATCCACGGCCCGTACCCGAGGTAGAGCGAGACGAGCGAGGTGGCCAGGGCCATCACCGAGCCGACGGACAGGTCGACGCCCTCGGTGCCGATGGCCAGCGCCATGCCGAGCGCCACGATCAGGACGGGCGCGACCTGCACGGCCTGGGTGCGGAAGTTCTCGGCGGAGAGGAAGTGCGGGGTGAAGGCGATGTTCACCAGGAGGAGTACGGCGACGCCAAGGTACACGCCGTAGTCCTGGAGGAGGCGGCGGAGCCGGTCGCGGTCGGCGGTGGCCCGGCCCAGGGTCAGTTGGGTCATGCGGGATCTCCCACGGGCGCGGTCGCGATGGCGCGCATCAGGCAGTCGGCGGTGACGGCTTCGCCGGTCAGCTCCTCGACGACGGCGCCGTCCTTGAGGACGACGATCCGGTCCGCGCCCTCGATCAGCTCTTCCATGTCGGAGGAGATCAGCAGGACGCCGAGGCCGTCGGCGGCGAGCTCGTCGATGAGCCGTTGCACTTCGGCCTTGGCGCCGACGTCGATGCCGCGGGTCGGCTCGTCGAGCAGCAGGACCTTCGGGTGCATGGCGAGCCAGCGGGCGAGCAGCACCTTCTGCTGGTTGCCGCCGGAGAGTTCGCCGACCTTCTGGTGCGGCCCCGCCGCCTTGATGCGCAGCCGCTGGACGAACGTGTCGACGATGCGGTCGATCCGGGCCTCGTCGACCAGGCCGAACCGGGACAGGCGGGGCAGTGCGGCGAGTGCGATGTTCTCCCGCACCGACAGGCCCGGCACGATGCCCTCGGCCTTGCGGTCCTCGGGCAGCAGGCTGATGCCGGCGCGGATCGCGGCGGGTGGGGAGCCGGTGCGGACGGGGGCGCCCGCCACCACGACCGTTCCGGAGTCCAGCGGCAGCGCGCCGGCGATCGCCTTCGCGGTCTCGCTGCGGCCGGAGCCGAGCAGCCCGCCGAGCCCCACGACCTCACCGGGCCGTACGTCCACACCGACATCATGCAGATTGTGGCGTGCAGTCAACTCCCTTGCTGACAGCACTGGTTCCGCGTCCGTGGCATGGCGGGCGCCGGTGAATTCGGTGCGGCCCTCCTCGCGTACCGCGCCGGCCTCGCGGCCCAGCATCAGGGAGACCAGCCGCAGCCGGTCGAGGCCGGCCATGGGGCCCGTGTGGACGGCCCTGCCGTCGCGCAGCACGGTCACCGCGTCACAGATCTCGTACAGCTCCTCCAGGCGGTGGCTGACGTAGACCACGGCGATGCCGCGCTCGCGCAGCATACGGATCACCCCGAACAGGGTCCGCACCTCGCGCGGTTCGAGGGAGGAGGTCGGCTCGTCCATGATGACGACGCGCGCGTCCACCGAGACCGCGCGGGCCAGGGCCACCATCTGCTGGGCGCCGACGCCGAGTTCGCGCAGCGGGCGGCGGACGTCGACGCGTACGCCCAGCTCGCGCAGTGCCTCGTCCGCCGCGCGGTGCATCCGACGGAAGTCGATCAGGCCGAGGCGGTTGCGCGGCTCGCGGCCGAGGAAGAGATTGCGGGCCACGCTCATCAAGGGGACGAGGTTGACCTCCTGGTAGATGGTGGAGATGCCCGCGTGCTGTGCTTCGAGCGGGGTGGCGAAGGATGCCTCGGCGCCGTTGTACGTCATCGTGCCTTCCCCCGGGTCCGGCCGGTACACGCCGGTCAGGACCTTGATGAGGGTGGACTTGCCCGCGCCGTTCTCGCCGATGAGGGCGTGCACCTCCCCGGCGCGGGCGGTGAAGTCGACGCCGTCGAGCGCCCGTACGCCGGGGAAGGTCTTGCTGATGCCGGTGACCGACAGCACCTCAGTACGCCTTCGAGAGGTCGGTCTCGGCGTTGTCCTTCGTGTACGCGCTGTCCTTGATGACGATGTCCTGCGGCACCTTCTCGCCCTTGGTGAAGGCGTCCAGGGTCTGGAAGGCGAGCGGTCCGAAGCGCGGGTTGGACTCGATGACGCCGTCGATCCAGCCGTCCACGATGCCCTGGACGGCGCTGCGCGTGCCGTCGACGGTGACGATCTTGACGTCGCCGGGCTGCTTGCCCGCGCCCTTGAGCGCGTTGATTGCACCGAGGCCCATCTCGTCGTTCTCGGCGTAGATCCCGTCGATGCCGGGCTTGGACTGGATGAGCTGCTCGGTGACCGACTGGCCCTTCTCGCGGGAGAACTCGCCGGTCTGCTGGAAGACGACCTTCAGCCCCGGCGCCTTTTCCTTGATGCGCTGCTCGAAGCCCTTGGTGCGTTCGGTGGTGACGTTGTTGCCCGCGGCGCCGAGCAGGATGGCGATCTCGCCCTTGCCGCCGGTCGCCTCGATCATTTGGTCGGCGGCGCGCCTGCCCTGCTCGACGAAGTCCGAGCCGATGAAGCTGACGTAGTCCTTGCAGGCCGTACCGTTGATCTTGCGGTCGACGGTCACGATGGGGATGTGCCGGGCGCGCGCGGAACGCAGTACGGGCTCCCAGCCGTCGGAGTTGAGCGGCGCGATGACCAGCAGGTCGGCGCCCTTGGCGATGAGGTCCTGCACATCGCTGATCTGCTTGGAGAACTGCGACTGGCCGTTGGCCGTGAGCAGTGTGATGCCGCGCTTCTCCGCCTCGGCCTTGAGGGAGGCGGTCTCGGCGATCCGGAAGGGGTTCGCCTCCTTCTCGGACTGGGAGAAGCCCACGGTGGCGTTCTTCAGGTCGAGCTTTTTGCCGCCGAAGGCGTCGATCGTGCACGTCCTGCCGCCGGCACCGGTGCCCGACGCGGCGGCGGCTCCGCCGGAACCGCCTTGCGCGGCGGGCTTCTTGTCCGCCGCGGCGTCGTCCTCGGACTTGGCACAGCCGGAGACGAGCGCGAGGCTCGTGATGAGGCCGGTGGCGAGCAGGGCTCTCGCGGAGGTGCGACGGAGGGCGGAGATCGGCTTCATGGTGTCCCCAAATGGCACGGCCCCGGTGCGCGGAACGCTCGCGGGGACTTCGGAACGTGCAGGCAACTGGTGGCTCAGGTGAGGGTTTTACATCGTTGCAAGTACGCTGACAACCCTTCGCGTACGAAATGCCGAGCGTCGTCTTCGGTCGCACGCACGGCGCGACCGCCGCTGCACCGCGGTGACTTGACTCAGCGACGGCCCAGCGTGCTCTCCCGCTCCACCAGCCGGAACTCCGCGGTCAGCTCCCGCCCGGCGGGTGCCTCCGCACGGTTCTCCAGCGTGCGCAGCAGCGACTCGACGGCCAGCCGGGCGATGGCGCGCTTGTCCGGGGAGATCGTGGTCAGGCTGACGGCCCCGAACCGTCCCTCGGCGATGTCGTCGAAGCCGACCACCGCCACGTCCCACGGCACCCGCAGCCCCCGTTCGTGCAGCACCCGCATCGCGCCGATCGCCACCAGGTCGTTGTACGCGAACACCGCGTCGGGCCGCACCCCGGCATCCAGCATCCGCGCCATCGCCTCGGCCCCGTCCCCCCGGTCCCAGCCCCCGGTCGGGCCGATCAGGCTGTCCGGCGCGGGCACGCCCGCCGCCGTCAGCTCCTCCCGCCAGCCCGCGAGCCGCAGGTGCGCGGGGCGGTTCGCCGAGTCGGTACGCACTCCCAGGTAGGCGATGCGGTTGCGGCCGCGGCCGAGCAGGTGGCGGACGGCCGTGCGCGCCGCCGCGACGTTGTCGATCGCGATGTGGTCGTACGGCAGGTCGTACTCGCGCTCGCCGAGCAGCACCAGCGGGACGTCGTCCTCGCGGCCGCGCAGGTCCTCGACTTCCAGCTCCAGCGGGCTGAGGATCAGGCCGTCGATGACGCCGGCCCGGAAACCCTGGCTGACCAGCATCTCCCGCTCGCGGTCGCCGCCGGTGTGGTCGAGCAGCACGGTCAGGTCGTGCTCGGCGGCGACGTCGATGACGGCACCCGCGAGCTCCGCGAAGTACGGGTTGCCGAGCTCGGGAACGGCGAGCGCGAGGATGCCCGTGCGGCCTTTGCGCAAATGACGTGCCGTCATGTTCGGCCGGTAGCCCAGCTCGTCGATGGCGGCCTGGACCCGGGCCCGCATTCCCGGAGTGACGTGCTGGTAGTTGTTCACCACGTTCGAGACGGTCTTGATCGAGACACCGGCGCGTTCCGCGACGTCTTTCAGGCTCACTCGCAAAGGGATCTCCTCGGTATCGACGGTGCGCGCAACACTCCCCCGGCCGGCTTGCGCAACGCTCCCCCGCCCGGCTTCTGTGCCGCACCTGGACAGGATCGGGGAGCCGTGCTGTCATGCCAACTGCCGTTCCTTCCAACGTTGTACAGACTGAGGCAACGAGTCGCCACCCTTCCTCGACAAGGAGGATTTGTGCGCACCAAATGGTTCAGAGATCGGTTCAGAGACAGACTCACCCTGCTGCTCGCGGCCACGCTGGGCGCCGCCGGACTCGCCGCCGCGCCGTCCGCCACGGCGGCCGACGAGCCGCAGTCCGACGCGGTCCACGGTCTCAAGGGCGAGTACTACACCCAGTCGGCGCCCGGGGCCTTCGACTTCCACGAGCTGAAGTCCACCGGAGTCGACCCCGACCTCGACTTCGACAACCTCGAACCCCGGCTCGGCTACGCCACCGGGCAGAAGGACGACGTCAGCGTCCGCTGGACCGGGAAGATCGTCCCCGCGAAGACCGGTCCGACCACGTTCTCCCTCTCTGCCGACAACGGCTTCCGCCTGTGGATCGACGGAAAGATCGCCATCGATCACTGGGTGGACGACTGGGACAAGGAGCAGACGTCACAGCCGGTGGAGCTGACCGCGGGCAAGGCGTACGACATCAAGGTCGAGTACTTCGAGCACTACGGCGGCTCCAATCTGCACCTGCGCTGGACCCCGCCCGGTGGCAGCAAGGCCGCCGTCCCGCAGTCGGCGTTCCGGCTGCCCGACGGCTTCGACTACGACGGCGCGACCGCCGCCACCGTCCTCGGCGACGGCCGGACGCTCAAGCTGGATTTCCCGCAGCGGCTCGCCGCACCGCCGGCCGGTCTGACGGATCACCTCGACGCGGTCATCGGCGGCAGCACCTGGCCGCTGGGCGCGGCGAAGGCGGACCCGGCCGATCCCAAGGCGCTGCTCGTCGGGCTCAAGGAGCCGGTCGTCGGCAACAAGGCCGGCAACGCGCGCGGTGACGTCGAGGTGCGCTACGACGGCGAGGCGGGCCTGGCCCGCGCGGACGGCGAGCGGATCGGCACGTTCTGGTCCAGCGGTGCGAACAGGTCCACGTACGAGCTGCGCACCAAGTGGGCCGACGAGGTGAGCGAGAAGAACGCGCACCCCGAGTATCCGCGCCCGCAGCTGACGCGCGACGCCTGGCGCAACCTCAACGGCTCCTGGCAGTTCGCCGCCGCCGAGGCCGGCGAGCGGCCGCCCTTCGGCAAGAAGCTGGGCGAGAAGATCCTGGTGCCTTACCCGGTCGAGTCGCAGCTCTCGGGCATCCAGCGGCACGAGGACCGGATGTGGTACCGCCGTACCTTCACCGTCCCGCCCGGCTGGAAGGTGGGCAGTGGCAAGCGGCTCCAGCTGAACTTCGGCGCCGTCGACTGGCAGGCCGAGGTGTACGTCAACGGCACCAAGGTGGCCACGCACAAGGGCGGTTACGACAAGTTCAGCGCCGACATCACCGACGCGATCGAGCCAGGCAAGAGCCAGGAGCTGATCGTCGGCGTCTACGACCCGACCGACGCGAAGGACGGCGAGAACCCGCCGGTCGGCAAGCAGCGCCTGGACCCGAGCGGCATCTGGTACACCCCCTCGTCCGGCATCTGGCAGACGGTGTGGATGGAGCCGGTCGCCGCCGATCACGCCGACTCGCTGAAGATCACCCCGAAGGTCGCGGACGGCACGGTCGCGGTCGAGGCGCGGGGCGTGCGGGACGGTGTGCCGGTCACGGCCACCGCGTACGACGGCAAGCGCCCCGTGGCGACGGTGAGCGGCCGCACGGGCGAGCCGCTGACGCTGCGGATCAAGGACCCGCGCCTGTGGTCCCCCGACGATCCGTTCCTGTACGGCCTGAAGGTGCGCGTCGGCAGCGACCGCGTCGGCAGCTACTTCGGGATGCGCTCCATCTCCGTCGAAAAGATCGACGGCACGCCGCGCACCGTGCTCAACGGCAAGCCGGTCTTCCTGATGGCCACGCTCGACCAGGGCTTCTGGCCGGACGGGCTGCACACGGCGCCGACGGACGAGGCATTGGCGTACGACCTGAAGCTGCACAAGCAGCTGGGCTACAACTCCGTGCGCAAGCACATCAAGGTCGAGCCCGACCGCTGGTTCTACTGGGCGGACAAGCTGGGCCTGCTCGTCTGGCAGGACATGCCGGCCATGACGGCGGGCGTCAGCCCGGACGCCGCCTCCCGCGCCCAGTACGAGCGGGAGATGAAGACGATGATCGACCAGCACGACAGCCATCCGTCGGTGATCATGTGGGTCACCTTCAACGAGGGCTGGGGCCAGTACGACGAGGCCCGGATCGCCGACCAGGCCAAGTCCTGGGACCCGACGCGACTGATCAACAGCCAGTCGGGCCTCAACCTCGGACGGGACGGCGGCACCGGCGACATCATGGACGAGCACGGCTACCCGAGCCCGGCCCTGCCCCCGCACCCCGACGGCGAACGGGCCCTGGTCAGCGGCGAGTACGGCGGCCTCGGGCTCGGCGTGCCCGGTCACGCGTGGTCGGTGCAGCAGTCGTACATCGATGTGGACCCGGCGACCTACACGGACGACTACCTCACCAAGCTCGACGAGGTGCGCCGGCTCGCCTGCCGGGGCAGCAACGGCGCCGTCTACACGCAGATCTCGGACGTCGAGGGCGAGCTGAACGGCCTGGTGACGTACGACCGCAAGGTGGTGAAGCCGGACGTGCAGCGGCTCAGGGCCGCCCACGAGGCGCTGATCCACGACGCCTCACAGACAACACCGGCGGGCTGCCGCTAGCACGCCTGCCGGATGCCCCGGCCCTGGTCACCGTGCGGTCGCGCGGCGGATGCCGTACACGGCCGCGCCGGTGACCAGTACCGCCGTGCCCGCCAGGACGGAGGTCACCGGCAGGGCGAAGGCCAGGGTCAGGCAGCCGGCGAGGCCGATCGCCGGGACGACGCGCGGCGGGCGGCCCTCGGCGGCGGTGAGGGTCCACGCCGCGGCGTTGGCCACGGCGTAGTACGCCAGTACCGCGAAGGAGGAGAAGCCGATCGCACCGCGCAGGTCGGCCGTCGCGGCGAGGACCGCCACCACCGCGCCGACCGCGAGTTCGGCACGGTGCGGCACCTTGAACCGCGGGTGGACGGCGGCCAGCGCGTGCGGCAGATGGCGGTCGCGCGCCATGGCCAGCGTGGTACGCGACACTCCGAGGATCAGCGCCAGCAGCGAGCCGAGCGCGGCCACCGCCGCGCCGACGCGGACCACCGGCGCGAGCCAGTCGGCGCCGGCGGCCCGCGCGGCGTCTGACAGGGGCGCCGCGGCACCGGCCAGTCCGTCCGGGCCGAGCACCATGAGGACGGCGACGGCGACCAGCGCGTAGACCACGAGCGTGATCCCGAGCGCGACCGGGACGGCCCGGGGAATGGTCCGCGCGGGCTCGCGGACCTCCTCGCCGAGCGTGGCGATGCGCGCGTACCCGGCGAAGGCGAAGAACAGCAGGCCCGCCGCCTGGAGCACCCCGCCGGCGGTGAGGTCGGTCCCCAGCGCCGGCCCGGCGGCGGCCGCCTCGCCGGAGGCGAACACGGCGGCCACCACGGCGGCGAGCACGGCCAGGACGACGGCGACCACGGCGCGGGTGAGCCGGGCCGACTTCTGCACCCCGGCGTAGTTCACGGCGGTCAGTGCCAGCACCGCGGCGACCGCGACCGCGTGTGCGTGCTCCGGCCAGAGGTACGCGCCCGCGGTGAGGGCCATCGCGGCGCAGGAGGCGGTCTTGCCGACCACGAATCCCCAGCCGGCGAGGTAGCCCCAGAATTCGCCGAGCCGTTCGCGGCCGTACACATACGTGCCGCCGGAGGCCGGATAGCGGGCGGCCAGCCGCGCCGAGGAGGTCGCGTTGCAGTACGCCACCACCGCGGCCAGCGCCAGGCCGAGCAGCAGCCCGGAACCGGCAGCGGCGGCTGCCGGGGCCAGGGTGGCGAAGATGCCCGCGCCGAGCATCGCCCCGAGGCCGATCAGCACGGCGTCGGTCGTGCCCAGGCGTCGCTGCAGTGTGTGCGGGGCACTGGTGTCGGCCGTCGGCTTCTCCATGGATTCCCTCCTCGGCTGGCGCGGCGGCCAGCTTACGGAATCCGGGCCGTGGCTCAGACCAGGGCTGCCGCCACCAGCTCGGCGGCCTTTGCGACCAGCGCGTCGTCCGAGGGGCCTTCGGGGGCGTGCGTGGTGGACAGGACGGACAGGAGGACCGGGGAGCGGCCGGGGGGCCAGGCGACGCCCACGTCGTTGGCGACGCCGTACTCGCTCCCGCCGCCGGTCTTGTCCGCCGTGATCCAGCCCTCGGGCAGGCCGGCGCGGAAGCGCTTGGTGTTGGTCGTGTTCGCGATCAGCCAGTCCTTCAGCCGCTTCCGGTCCGCGGCGGCGAGGGCGCGGCCGACGACCAGGCGGCCGTAGGTCGTGCCGATGGCGCGGGGGCTGGTCGTGTCGGTCGTGCGCCACGGTTCCGCCGAGTTCAGCTGGGGTTCCCACCGGTCGAGCCGGGACACCTCGTCCCCGAGCGAACGGCAGAAGCGGGTGATGGCCGTGGGGCCGCCCAGCTCGCGGAGGAGGAGGTTGGCGGCGCCGTTGTCACTGTGGCTGACGGCGGCGGCGCACAGCTCGGCGACGGTCATGCCGTGCGCGACGTTCTCCGGTTCGCTGCTGATCGGCGCGTAGCCGGCGTCCGTGACGTACTTCTTGGTGTAGTGGATGCGCTCAGCCAGGAACTCGCCGTTGTGGTCGAGGTCGCGCAGGACGGCCGCGGCGGCGAGGCCCTTGAACACCGAGCACATCGGGAACCGCTCGTCCGCGCGGTACCGCACCGTGCGGCCGGTGGCCAGGTCGCGGGCGAACACCCCCAGCCGCGCGTCGTGCTCCCGCTCGAGCCGCTTGAACTGCCCGGAGAGCCCCTGGCCGCGCGGTACTTGGGCGGTTGCCGTGCCGCACGCGGGCAGCGCGACGGCCAGCGCGGATCCCGCGCCGAGGGCCAGGACGGTGCGTCGGGAAGGACGTACTTGTGTCATGTCCGAGAGTGAAACGCGGCTCTCGCTCCCATGTCGAATATGCTCTCGACTCTCGATCGATTCGCAGGAGATATCGCTGCACGCCACAGGAGTGGAATGCTCACGGAACGGCACTTGGAAATCTTCGTGGCGCTGGCGGAGGAGGAGCACTTCGGGGCCGCCGCGCAGCGGGTGGGGATCACCCAGCCGCCCCTGTCGCAGGGGCTGCGGCGGCTGGAGGCGCTGCTCGGGGTGCGGCTGTTCGACCGCACCCGGGGCGTCGTCCTGACCGACGAGGGGGCGCTGCTGCTGCCGCACGCGCGCAGGGCGCTCGCCGCGCTCGGAGAGCTGCGGGAGATCGGCGCCCGGGAGCACGCCGACGGGCGCCGGCTCCGGCTCGGCCTGGCGCCGGAGGTACCGGCGGGACTCGCGGCGGCCGTGGCGGCGGCGCCGGTACGCACGGGGGAACAGAACCGCATAAGCGTGCTGACGGCACCGACCGCCACGCTGCTGTCCGACGTCGCGGCGGGCCGGCTCGACCTCGCCGTGATCCGGCACCCGGCGGTGCTGCACGGTCTGGCGGCCGGGCGGGTGGTGCTGTTCCCGACCTGGGTGCTCTCCCCCGCCGCCCCGCACGGCCGGGCCCCGGCCCGTGGGCTGCCCGTCGCCGTGCGGCCCCGCGAGGAGGCGCCCGCGGCCCACGATCTGTTCGTCGACACACTGGCCAGCCGCGGGCGGCGGGTGGAGACCGTCGTGGTGTCCGACGAGCGCGCCGGGCTCGCGCTCGTCGCGGCGGGACAGGCGGTACTGGTCACCGCCGACGCGACGCTGACCGCCGACGGCGTGGAGCGCAGGCCGGCGACCG